>NZ_DJTF01000166.1:0-116667 GCF_002438125.1 Pseudomonas sp. UBA6315 | reverse complement strand
GGGCTTGCCCGCGAAGCAGGCAGCGCGGTGGTTGGCACCGGCCTTGCCGGTGTTCGCGGGCAAGCCCGCTCCCACGGGAATTGCGTCAACTTCTAGTGGGCTGGAATCAGCCTTTGGCGACCATCGCGGTCACTTGCACACGCATTTGCGGGTAGGCCGAGTCTCTGTGGGAGCGGGCTTGCCCCGCGAAGCAGGCAGCGCGGTGGCTGGCACCGGCGTTGCCGGTGTTCGCGGGCAAGCCCGCTCCCACGGGGATTGCGTCAACTTCTAGGGGGTTGGAATCAGCCTTTGGCGGCCATCGCGGTCACTTCCACGCGCATCTGCGGGTAGGCCAGCGCCGCCACGCCCACGGCGGCACGCACCGGCCACGGCTTGCTGAAGAAACGCTGGTACACCTCGTTGAAAGCGGCGCGGTCGGCCATGTCGGTGAGGTAGATGGTCAGGTGCATGACCCGGTCCATGCCGCTGCCGGCCTTTTCCAGGGCATCTTTGAGTGCCTGCAGGGTGCTTTCGCTCTGCTGCACGATATCGGCCTCGATATCGGCGGGAATCTGCGTGGTGACGAGAATGCCGTTGAACTCGGCGACGTCGGAGGAAATCGACTCGGCGTCGGAGTCGGGGGTGAAGACGAGGTTTGCCATGGAATGTTTGCCTTGCAACGGAAGGAAAGCCGCAAGCCTACGCGAGCCCGGCGCAGCGGTCGAGCCAGCGCCACCGTTTGGCCCGCGCACGTTGTAATAGCGCGCCCCGGCGGTCAGAATCGCGCCGATTGTGAAGAAGGGGTTTGAGTTGAACGAACAGACATTGTCGATGCGCCTGGAGCGTGTGGCGGCCCATGTGCCGCAGGGCGCGCGCCTGGCCGACATCGGCTCGGACCACGGCTACCTGCCGGTGGCCCTGGCGCTGCGTGGGGTGATCGAGGCGGGCGTGGCCGGTGAAGTGGCGCAGACGCCGTATGCCTCGGCCCTGCGCAACGTGCGCCGCAACGGCCTGGAGCAGCGCATCAGCGTGCGCCTGGCCGACGGCCTGGCAGCGATCCAGGCGCAAGACCGCATCACGGCGGTGAGCCTGTGCGGCATGGGTGGCAAGACCATGTGCGAGATTCTCGAGCGCGGCAAGCAGCACCTGGGCGGCCACCCGCGCCTGATCCTCAACCCCAACGGCGACGAGCGCGAGCTGCGCGGCTGGCTGATGGCCAACGGGTACCGCATCGTGAGTGAAGAGTTGCTGCGCGAGAACCGTTTCGACTACGAGATCATCGTGGCCGAGCCGGCAGCGGGTGAGGCGGCCTACAGCGCCGAAGAGCTGTACTTCGGCCCGCTGCTGATGCGCGAGAAGAGCCCGGCATTCCTCACCAAGTGGCAGCGCATGCTGCGCCAGAAACAACAGACCCTGGCCAACTTCGAGCGTGCGCGTGACGCCGTCCCGCAGGCAAAACGCGACGACTTCGCCCGGCAGATCGGCTGGATCAATCAGGTGCTGGCTTGAGTTACAGCTGCGAGCAGTTGCCCATCTGGCGGTAGTCGACTTCGCGGGTCTGGCCCTGGTGGTCGACATAGACCATGTGCGCGGTGCCAACCTGGCAGTCGGCGGCGTTGCTGGCCGGGGTGATGGAAATGACCTTGGCCACGTCCAGCGGCATGCCGTATTCGTAGGTATCGCTGCTGGCCACCGGCTGGTTGCCAGCCGTGTCGGCCAGGGCGCCGAACGAGGCGAGCAGGGTAGTCAGGGCAAGCACGGCAATCGAGCGGGGGGTGTTCATGGGGGCTCCTTTTTCGATGTTTTACTCATGATGTATTCATTGGTGATCCTCAATAAATGGGCTAACTCGTGATAGATTCCTGCCCGGAACGCACGAATAAGAAATGCACAAGGAGCCAAGCCCATGGACATGCTGCACGCCATGCGAACCTTTGCCCGGGTAGTGGAGTGCGGCAGTTTCGCCGCGGCCGCCAATGCCCTGGATATATCCGCCGCGCAGGTATCACGCATCGTTGCGGAGCTGGAGAACCAGCTGCAGACCCGCCTGCTGCACCGCACCACCCGGCGCCTGCGCATGAGCGAGGCGGGGGAGCGGTTTCTCGAGCGCTCGCGGCAGATCATGCTGCTGACCGAAGAAGCGATGGACGAGGCCCGCGGTGCCCACCTCACCCCGCGCGGGCGCCTGCGCCTGCATTGCCCGCATGGCCTGGGCATGCTGCTGATGCCGCTGGTGGCCGGCTACAACGCGGTGTGCCCGGACGTGGTGATCGAGCTGACCCTGTCGCAGCGCAACCCCGACCCCTTGGCCGAGGGCCACGACGTGGTCATCACCGTGGACGAAGCCTTGCCGGATTCGCAGCTGATCGCCGTGCCGCTGGGTACCATCTTCAGCATCCCCTGCGCGGCGCCCAGCTACCTGCAAGCCCACGGCGTGCCTGAGCGCCCCGAAGACCTGCACGAACACCGCTGCCTGCGCATGGCGTACCCGATGTACGAGGGCGACTGGGTGTTCCCCCAGGGCGTGGACCACTGCGTGATCGCCCCGCGAGACAGCTTCTTGACCAACGTCGCCGATGCCATGCTCAAGGCCAGCGAACTGGGCATGGGTATCGGCCTGCTGCCGTTCTACACCGCCAGCCAGGCCATCGAGCAAGGCCGCCTGCGGCGCCTGCTGGCGCCGTATCGGCTGAGGGAAAGTGCGCTGTATGCGATCTACCCGTCGCGCCATTACCTGGACGCCAAGGTGCGCACCTGGATCGACTACATGAAGGAGCAACTGCCGGAGCTGTTTGCCGGGCACGAACGCATTGTCGATGACGCGCAGTACTGGCGCTGACGCCTGGCACCCCCTCGGGCGAGGTGCCAAGGGGGTGTCGGCGGTCAGCGGCTGTCCTGGTCTTCGGCGGTGCCGCCGGTGTGGCCGGCGCCGCTGCCGGTAGCCTCGCCAGTGCTGTTGGAGCCGCCTGCGGCACCATCGGCGGCATCGGAATTGCTGCCGCTGTCGCTGCTGTCATTGGCTTTGCCGCTGCCAGGGCTGTTGACGCTGCTGTCGTCGCCGGCGGTCTTGCCGCCTTGCTGGTCGGCTTTGGGGTAGGCGTCGGTGTTGGTGTCGGAGGGGGTGGATGCAGCGAAGCTGCTGGCGCTGCCAAGGCCCAGGGCCAGGGCGAGGCAAAGGGTGAGCGGGCGAATGCGGATCATGGCGTAGCTCCTGTGCGGATGATCTGTCATTCGTTTGGCTGGCGGGGGATGGCAGGGTGCCCGTGGTGCGACGGGCGGTCATGCTGGGGTGTCTGTGAGGGCCCTATCGCCGGCAAGCCGGCTCCCACAGGTACCGTGGTTTTCCTGTGGGAGCCGGCTTGCCGGCGATAGGCTGTGCAACAGCCCGGCTCAATGAGCGGGCGTGTCCACCGGCTCCAGTGGCGGATGCTCCTGCGCCGCATGCATCAGGTCCTCGGTTACCCGCAGCTCCGCCCCGGTCGGCGAGAAGGTGGTCGAGGCGGTGAACGGCGCCGGGTGTTCGGCCGCCGGGCGCTTGCCGCGGCGCCACAAGAAGAAGCACACCATGCCTAGGTTGACCACTGCAAAGGCCCAGAACAGCCCTGGCTCGCCAAACTCGGTCATCACCGGCGAAATCGCCAGCGGCGCCATCGCCGAACCCAGCGAGTTGATCAACAGCAGGCCCTGGATCATCGGCACCAGCGCATCCGACGGCGCCCGGTCGGCCGCATGGCTGACCGCCACCGGGTACAAGGCGAACACCCCGCCGCCGAGCAAGAACAGCATCGCCGGCAGCAGCGCCGAGTGCGAAGGCAGGAACACCGTGACCAGCGACAGCACCACGCACAGCGCGGCCAGGGCGATCAGCACATCCTGGCGGTCCTTGCGGTCGGACCAGCGGCCCACCGGGTACTGCAGCAGCATCGCGCCGAGGATCACCCAGGCCATCATGCTGCCCACTTCACCCACGTCCAGGCCGATGCGCTGCAGGTACAGCGGCAGCAGGGCATAGATGCCGGCGATCGCCACCCCCGAGCCGAAGCAGCCGACCAGCCCCGACGGCGCCACGCCGAGCAGTTGGCGCGGCTTGAGCGGCTCCACCTGCTCCAGCAGCGGCGATACCCGCGGCAGGATCACGATCGGCAGCACCGACAACGCGGCCAGCATGCCGGCCAGCATGAACGGCGCGCTGTCGTTGAGGTTGGCGATCACGCCAAGGCCGGCCTGGGCGATCACCCCGGCACCGTAGAAGGCGATCATGTACAGCGCCAGCAGGCGCCCGCGGATCTTCGCGTCGCCCGCCAGCAGCAGCCAGCTCTCGATCACCAGGAACACGCCCACCGCCGCCCAGCCATTGATCAGGCGCAGGATCGACCACCAGGTGGTGTCGTAGAACAGCCCCTGCAGCAGGATGGTGGCGGCGATCAGCGCGGCGAAGCTGGTGTAGGCGCGGATGTGGCCGATGCGCAGGATCAGTCGGTCGTTGAACACCGCGCCCAGGGTCAGGCCGATGAAGTAGCTCGACGACACGATGCCGATGGTGGTCGCCGATTCGCCGGCAGCGCCCAGGCGCAGGGTGGTCAACGAAGACATGAAGCCGTTGCCCAGGGCAATGATGAACAGCCCGAGCAGGGGTGCCAGCGCCATGGCCAGCAAACGCGGAGACATAAAAACCTCAAAAAGGGGAGTTGCGCAGTGGCCGGCGGCGCGGCACAGGGGAAAAGGAGGCGCGATTCTAAGGCCAGGCAAGCTTTTCCCCAAGGGGCAAGGCCCTGCGGCATAATGACGCTTTTGCGCAACTGACCCAGGGAAGGCAAAGGTTTATGTTCGCTTCGCTGTTCGCGGTGCTGGCACCGGTGTTCATCGTCGCCGGTATCGGCTATGGATGGGCCCGCACGGCGCAGGATTACCCCACCCAGTTCATCGCCCGCATGGTCATGACCGTCGGCACCCCGGCCCTGGTGCTGGCGACCCTGAACCGTACCCAGCTCGACCCCGCCGCCTTCACCAGCATGGCCCTGGCCTGCCTGCTGTGCACCTTGGGCATGGCCGTGGCGGGGTTGCTGGTTTGCCGGCTCAGCCGCCAGGACTGGCGGGTGCTGCTGCCCGGCTTCATGTTCCCCAACACCGGCAACATGGGCTTGCCGATCAGCCTGTACGCCTTTGGCGAGCACGGGCTGGCGCTGGCCATGGCGTTTTTCCTCGGCCTGTCGATCGTGCAGTTCACCGTCGGCATGGCCATTGCCGGCACGGCGTCCTCGTTCAAGGCACTGCTACGCAATCCCATCGTCATCAGCCTGGCCCTGGCCTTGCCGATGATCTTCTTCGACATCCACTTGCCCCGCTGGCTGGCCAACACGGCAGACCTGCTCGGCGGCATGTGCATCCCCTTGATGCTGCTGACCCTGGGCGTGTCGCTGGCCAGCATTCGCCCGCAACACATCGCCAGCGGCCTGTTGCTGGGCGGCGTGCGGATCGTGCTGGGGGCAGGGGTGGGCTGGGCGGTGGGCGTGGCCCTGGACCTGGAACAGCTGCAGCGGGCGGTGCTGATGGTGCAGTCGGCGATGCCGGTGGCGGTGTTCAACTACCTGATGGCGGTGAGGGCCAACCGTGCGCCGGAGCAGGTGGCGAACCTGGTGATGTGTTCGACGCTGCTGTCGTTTGCCTGGTTGCCGCTGGTGCTGGCCTGGTGGATGTGACCCCGTACCGGCCCCCACAAGGCCTGTGGGAGCCGGCTTGCCGGCGATGGGGCCAGTGAAGGCCTAGCTCATTTGGCGAACAAGCGCTCGTGCACCCACCCCTGGTTGGTCAGCACCATCACCCGCTTTTCCCTGGCCGGCGTGTCGTTGGTGGCAACGGCCTTGCCCAGGTCGCGAATATTGGCCTTGACCTCTTCATTGCCCGCCCAGTCCGGCAGCCCGGTGATCTTGTAGGCATAGGTCACGTCGGAAATGGTCCGGCCCATCATCTCGCCCGGCTCGCTGAACTGCTCGATCGCCGTCACCTGGGCCTTGCCGAAGCACAGCCCGCCGCGGGTGCTGCCGTTGAGCATCTTCTGCGCGTCGGCCTTGTAGAGCTTGCGGCCTTCGTCGGTGAGGTCATAGGCGTAGTAGATGTCGGTGCGCGCCGGTTGCCACAGGCGTTCGGGGATTTCCACGCGGGAGATTTCCCGTTCGCTGACGATGCCGACCTTGGCCAGGGCATGCAGGGCCTTGTTGGTGCCGGTGACGTCGAAATCCTGGGTCTTGGTGGGGAAGTTGCTGACCACGAAGCAGTGGGGGTACTGGGTATCGAGGTAGGCCTGGGCGGCTTTGTGGAAATTGGCCTCGCTGGCGTCCTTGGTGTCCGAGCAGCCGGCCAGGGTGGCCAGCAGTGCCAGCGGTACGATCTTCCTGTGCATGATCAAGCGTCCTTGGATTGCGCGGTGGGCGGCATTAGAACCCACGGGCTAGAGCGGCGCAATCGTGGCAGGACGGCATCTCGACCGGGTTCACAAAAGATCTGCCCGGGCCTCATCGCCGGCAAGCCGGCTCCCACAGCCTGTCGGAACCGGCTTGCCGGCGATAAGGCCGGAACAGGCCATCAGAAATCTACACTGGCCGACACCCGCAACACCCGCGGTGTGCCCTGGGTCAGGTAATTGTTCGAGGTCGACGCCGAAGCCCAGTACGCCTTGTTGGCCACGTTCTCGACATTGGCGCGCAGGGTCACCTGCTTGTCATCCACCTTGAAGCTGTACCGCCCGCCCAGGTCGACCCGCGTCCAGGCCGGGATGCTCAGGCTGTTGTCGGTATTGACGTACTGCCCACCGGTACGCAGCACCCGGGCACTGAGCGCAGCCCCCGCGATACCCGGCACATCCCAGTCCGCCCCGAGGTTGTACTGGAAGCGCGGCACGCCCGGTGCGCGGTTGCCGTCGTTGCGGCCATTGGCGGTGTTGTCCAGCTCGGTGTGCATGAACACCGCGCCCGTGAGCAGGCGCAGGCCATCGATCGGCTCGCCGAACACATTCAGCTCGACGCCCTTGTTCACCTGCTCGCCATCCATGCTGAAGGTGTCCTTGGTTTCACCCGGCGCACGGAAGGTGGTGCTGTTGGGCTGCTCGATGCGGTACACGCCCAAGGTCGCGCCAAAGCTGTTCCAGTCCAGCTTCACCCCAGCCTCCACCTGCTTGCTGCGCCTGGGCGGGAACACTTCGTTGGCGTTGCTCACGCTGGAAGGCGCGGTCGGGCCCTGGGCCAGGCCCTCGATGCGGTTGGCGTAGAACGACACATGCTCCCAGGGCTTGAGCACCAGGCCATACACCGGCGTGGTCACAGATTCGTCGTAGTTGGCATTGCGCACGCCAGTGGCAGTGGCCCAGCCGTCGACGCCGATCGACTGCCGGCGCACGCCCACGGTCAGCAGGACGCGGTCGTCGAGAAAGCCCAGGGTGTCGGACACCGCCACGCTCTTGATGCGGTTCTTGCCGACGATGCGTGGGTCGTGCAGGTCGCTGCCGGAGTAGGTGTTGGTCGGGCGCGGCACCTTCACCGGGTGATACAGGTTGGAGTCGAAACGGTTGGCCGCGGTGATCGCCTGGTAGGCCGAGCGCTGTTCGCCCCACATCCCCGACAGGCCGAAGTTGACCCGGTGGCTGACCGGCCCGGTGGCGAAGCGGCCGTTGAGGCCGGCCATGGCGCTCTTGTTGTCCTCGTCGTGGGGCGGGTAGAGGTAGCCGCCGCGTGCCGTGCCGTTCTCGTCGCTGACGTACAGCGAAGAATACTCGCCGTTCTCGCGGGTGTGCTTGGCGCCGGCGCCGGCGTACAGCGTCCAGTTGTCGTCCAGGTCGTACTCGGCGTTGACCATGCCATAGGTGTCTTCGAGCTGCGACCAGGTCCAGTCCTGGGAATAGTTGTCGCGTGCCGAGGGCGCATGGGGCACCTTGCTGCCGGTGGGGTAGATCACCGCGCGGCCCTGGTTGATGCGCTCCTTCTGGTAGCCAAGGTCGGTGGACAGGCGCAGGCGTTCGCCGCGGTAGTCCAGGGCCACGGCAACCAGGGTGGAATGCTGCGCTTCGTCGTGCACGCCGGTGCCGCCGTCATGCTGGGCCAGGTTGATGCGCGCGCCGAAGCGGTTGTCTTCGCCAAAGCGCCTGCCCAGGTCGAGGTGGCCGCCGATGTTGGCGCCCGTGGCGTAGTCGAAGGTGACGTGGCGGGGCGGGGGATCCTCCGCGCGCTTGGGCACCAGGTTCACCGCACCGCCGATGCCGCTGCCCTGGGGCGCGACGCCATTGAGGAAGGCATTCGGGCCCTTGAACACCTCGACGCGCTCCAGCGCCTCGGTGGTGACGATCTGCCGCGGCAGCACGCCGTACAGGCCGTTGTAGCTGATGTCGTCGGTGTTCAGCGGCAGGCCGCGAATGGTGAACACCTGGGAGAAGTTGCCAAAGCCCGCCGACTGGCGCACGGCCGCATCGTTCAGCAGCACGTCGCCGAGGGTGCGCGCCTGCTGGTCGGCGATGGTCTTGGCGGTGTAGCTGGTGACGCTGAACGGTACGTCGCTGATCGGCTGGTCACCCAGCACGCCCAGGCGGGCGCTGCGGGCGACCTGGCCGCCTTGCCAGGTGTCGCTGCTGGCTGCCAGGTCGCTGTTGATGGTGGTGGCGCCCAGCTCCAGGGCATCGCCCAGTTCCACTGACGGGGCCAGGGTGTAGCCGCCGCTGTCGGTGGCGATCAGGCTGTAGCCGCTGCCGGCGAGCAGGCGGGCGAAGCCGTCCGCCACGCTGTAGCTGCCCTCCAGGCCCGGGCTTTGCGCGCCCTTGAGCAGCGCCGGGTCGAACGACAGCGCCACCCCGGCGCTGGCGGCGAAGCGCGCCAGCACATCGGCCAGCGGGCCGCCGGCGATGTGGTAGCTGCGCGCGCTGGCGGCAGGTTCGGCGGCCAGCAGCAGGGGCGCCGGGGCGAGGGTGCCGAGGGCCATGGCCAGGCTCAGGGCTTTGAGGCGCAAGTGGGGGCGAGGCGTCATGCGAGGGTCCTGTGGGTGCAGAAAACGTGGGTTCTGCACTCATCACCGGACGACGCAGGAAAAGGTATCAGGCAACGGCAATAAATTTCACACCCTGGGCTCGACGGTCACCCAATAGCGGGTCAGGCCGTGGATCGCCACCGGCAGGGTCTCGCCAAGCAGGCGCAGGCTGGCATCGCTGTCGGTCACGGGGAAGGCGCCCGAGACGCGCAAATCGGCCACCGCCGGGTGGCAGCGCAACAGCCCGGGCCGATAGCGGCCAAGCTCCTGCAGCAGGTCGGCCAGGCGCATGCCGCGGGCCAGCAGCATGCCGTGCTGCCAGGCCAGGGCGTCGCTGTCCAGCGCCATGGCCGGTTGCACCCGGGTGGCATCGAAGGCGCTGCGCTGGCCGGCCTGCAGCAGAAGATGGCCGCTGCCGTGCAGGGGCTGCGCATCCACCGCGCCTTCGAGCACGGCCACGCGGGTCAGCGGGCCGTCCAGGCGCACGCTGAAGCGCGTGCCCAAGGCTTGTGCCTGACCGTGCAGGTTACGCACCCGCAGTGGCCGGGCATCCTTGGCAGTGGTGACGAGGATTTCGCCGGCCAGCAGCTCGATGTGCCGCGCCTGGGCGTTGAAGTCGATATTGATGGCACTGTCGGTGTTCAGCAGCACCTGGCTGCCATCGGCCAGGGTCAGCGGGCGTTGCTCACCGACCGCTGTGCGGGCGTCGGCGCGCCATTGCTGCCAGGGCGTTTCGCGCCAGGCCAGCCACGCCGCCGGCGCCCCCAGCAGCAACAGGCCCAGGCGCTGCATGGCCTGGCGTCGGCTGACGCTGCCTTGCTGGCTCAGGCGGCGCAGGGTTTGCCCGGCAACCGGTGTGGGCAGGCGGCGGAAATCGCCAAGCAGCGCCTCGGCGCGCTGCCAGGCCTGGGCATGCTCGGCGCTGCGCTGGCACCACGCCTGGACGGCGCGGTGGTCATCCTCGGTGGCGCTGCCCGACTGCAATTGCACCAGCCAGTCGGCGGCCTCGCCGAGGATGTGCGGGTCGATGCGCGGGTTCATGCATCCAGGCTCAGGCAGGCCAGGAAGGCCGTGCGCATGTCACGTTTGACGGTCATCAGCGATACGCTCAGCTGCTCGGCGATTTCGCCGTAGGTCAGGCCATCGAGCTGCGACAGCAGGAACACCTGGCGCACCCGTGCGGGCATCTCCCGCAGCATGGCGTCGACGCGGTACAGGGTTTCCAGGATCAGCCAGCGGGTTTCCGCTGATGGCACCTCAGGCTCGGGCAGGTGGGCGATGGTCTCAAGGTAGGCGCGCTCGACGTCCTGGCGCCGCCAGCGGTCGACCAGCAGGCCCTTGGCGATGTGGGTGAGCAAGGCCCGCGGCTCGCTACCGAACCCCGCCGTGGCCTGGCGGCCGAGCAGGCGCACGAAGGTGTCGTGGGCAAGGTCCGCGGCATCGCAGGCATTGCCCAGCTTGCGCCCCAGCCAGCCCTGCAGCCAGCTGTGGTGCTCGGTGTACAGCGTCTTGACCTGCAGGTTCAGGGTGGGGTCGGCGGGCGGCATGGGGAATGAGGTTGTAATTAAGAATTGATCGCATTCTAATCACCTGGCCCCATCGCCGGCAAGACGGCGATGGGGCCAATACCACGTCAGCGCATCAACCACCCACCACCATCGAGGTGAACGGCGCCACATACGCCTGCAAGGTCACCAGGCAACCCACCAGAATCGCCAGGATGATCGAGTGGAAGAACACGTAGCGCAGGATTTCCCCCTCATGCCCATACCAACGGGTAGCCGTGGACGCCACCACGATCGACTGCGCATCGACCATCTTGCCCATCACGCCACCGGAGCTGTTGGCCGCCGCCATCAGCACCGGGCTAAGCCCCAGCTGCTCTGCCGTCACCCGCTGCAGCCCGCCGAACAGCACGTTGGAGGCCGTGTCCGACCCCGTCAGCGCCACCCCCAGCCAGCCGAGCAGGGTGCCGAACATCGGGTAGAAGATGCCGGTGGCGGCGAACGCCAGCCCCATGGTCGCGTCCAGCCCCGAGTAGCGCGTGAGAAAGCCCAGCGCCAGCATGGCGACGATGGTGATCAGCGAATAGCGCACCACCCACAGCGTGCGCAGGTACTGGCGCCCCAGTTCCAGCGGCGAATAGCCCATCAGCAGCCCGCCGAGAATCGCCGCCAGCAGGATGCCGCTGCCGGTGGCGGTGAACCAGGTGAACTTGTACTGGGCGTCTTCTTTCTTCGGCGCCGGTACCACTGGCGGCACCTTCTCGATGTGCTGGTGGATGGTGTCGAAGGTGAATACCGGGGCGAACACCGGGTTGGCCTCGCGCAGCGGCTTGCCCTGTGGGTCGAGCATGGCCGCGCCGCTGGCCGGGTCGATGGCTGCGCGGGTGTCGAACAGGTTCTTGAAGCTCGCCGTGCCCCAGGCGAACACGAACACGGTGAGGATGATCCACGGCATCCACGCCTTGAGCACGCTGCGCTGGTCACGCTGGGCGAAGGCGGCGTTGCTGCCGGGGCGGTCGTCGGCCTCGACCTTGGAGTTGTCCACGCGCCCGGTCAGCGCCGCCGAGGTGTGTACCGTGCGCGGCTTCCACACCCGCAGGAAGGCGGTGAGGCAGGCCATGGAAATCAGCGCGGCGATCACGTCCACCAGCATCGGCCCATGGAAGTTGGACACCACGAACTGTGGAATCGCGAAGCTCACCCCGGCCACCAGGATCGCCGGCCAGATCTCCAGCATCTTGCGCCAGCCGGCGAAGGCCCAGATCAGCCAGAACGGCACGATCACCGAGAAGAACGGCAATTGCCGGCCGACCATGGCCGACAGCTCCATTTCATCCAGCCCGGTGACCTTGGCCAAGGTGATGATCGGCGTGCCCAGGGCACCGAAGGCCACCGGCGCGGTGTTGGCGATCAGCGCCAGGCCCGAGGCCGCCAGCGGCGAGAAGCCCAGGCCGATGAGAATCGCCCCGGTCACCGCCACCGGCGTGCCGAAGCCCGCCGCGCCCTCGAAGAAGGCGCCGAAGCAGAAGGCGATCAGCAGCAGCTGCAGGCGGCGGTCATCGGTGATGCGCGCCAGTGAGTCCTGCAGCACCTTGAACGAGCCGTTCTCGGTGGTGAGCCGGTGCAGGAAGATGATGTTGAGCACGATCCAGCCGATCGGCAGCAAGCCGTTGGCCGCCCCGTACAGCGCGGCGGAGCCGGCCATGCTGGCCGGCATGCCGAAGGCGAAGATCGAGATCAGCAATGCCGAACCCAGGGCGAGCAGGGCGGCGATGTGGGCTTTGATATGAAAGAAGGCCAGTGCGGCCAGCATCACCACCACCGGGATGGCGGCCATGAGGGTGGAGAGCCAGGGGCTTGCGAACGGGTCGTAGATTTGCTGCCAGACCATTTGCCACCTCGATTGTTGTTTTGTGAGGTTTCGCGTTTTTGGGCAGGTTGGCATGCAGGGATGCCAGGGGGAGTATAGGAAGGATTTTGTCCGAGGTTGATGTTCCGGTAATACCGGCCCCTTCGCGGGGCAAGCCCGCTCCCACAGGTACCCCGCCCGATGGCCTCACCGAACCTGTGGGAGCGGGCTTGCCCCGCGAAAGGGCCGCTACAAGGCCCTCTCCAGAAACGCGGCCGTGCGGCTGTCACCCCATCGGGCAACTTCCTCAGGAGGCCCGCTCACAACAACTTTGCCCCCTGCATCCCCAGCCCCCGGCCCGATATCGATCACCCAGTCGCTCTGCGCCACCACGCGCATGTCATGCTCGACCACCACCACACTGTGGCCGCTGTCCACCAGCCGGTTGAGCTGCACCAGCAGCCGGTCGATGTCCTGCGGGTGCAGGCCGTTGGTGGGCTCGTCCAGCACATACAGGGTGGCCCCTCGGGCCATGCGCTGCAGCTCGGTGGCCAGCTTGATGCGCTGCGCCTCGCCGCCGGACAGCTCGGTGGCCGGCTGGCCCAGGCGCAGGTAGCCCAGGCCGATGTCCTGCAGCACCTGCAGGCAACGCCGCGCCGGCGGCTGCTCGGCAAACACCTGCAGCGCTTGGTCGACGGTCAGCTGCAGTACTTGGGCGATGGTCATGCCTGCCCAGGTCACGGCCAGGGTCTCGGGGTTGTAGCGGGCGCCATGGCACGTCGGGCAGGGCGCATAGACGCTGGGCATGAACAGCAGCTCGACGCTGACAAAGCCTTCGCCCTCGCAGTTTTCGCAGCGGCCCTTGGCAACGTTGAACGAGAAGCGCCCGGCATCGAAGCCCTTTGCTTTGGCCTGCTCGGTGGCGGCAAACAGCTTGCGCACGTGGTCGAACAGGCCGGTGTAGGTGGCCAGGTTGGAGCGTGGCGTGCGGCCGATCGGTTTCTGGTCGACCTGCACCAGGCGCTTGATGTGCTCAAGGCCCGCGCTCACGTAGCCGCTGCCGAGCTGCTCGGGTTCATCCTCCAGGCTCTGCTCTTCGGCCTCGGCGCGTTGTTCGGCGTGGCCCAGGTGGGCGCCGACCAGCTCCAGCAAGGCCTGGCTGACCAGGCTCGACTTGCCCGACCCGGAAACCCCGGTGACCGCGGTGAAGCAACCCAGTGGAAACTGCGCGCTGAGCTCGCGCAGGTTGTTGCGGCTGATGCCCTCGAGCTGCAGCCAGGCCTGCGCCTGGCGCGCTGGGCGACGGGCGGGCCGGGCCTCGGCGAACAGGTAGGCGGCGGTACGCGAGGCCGCCACCTGGGCAAGGCCCGCAGGCGGGCCGCTGTACAGCACCTGGCCGCCGTGCTCGCCGGCCGCCGGGCCGACGTCGACCAGCCAGTCGGCGCGGCGCATGGTGTCCAGGTCGTGTTCCACCACATACACCGAGTTGCCCGCCTGCTTGAGCCGCTGCAAGGCCTCGAACAGCGCCTCGCTGTCGGCGGGGTGCAGCCCCGCCGAGGGTTCGTCCAGCACATAGATCACGCCAAACAGCTGCGAGTTGAGCTGGGTGGCCAGGCGCAGGCGCTGCAGCTCGCCGGACGACAAGGTCGGCGTGCTGCGCTCCAGGGCCAGGTAGCCCAGGCCAAGGTCGATCAAGGTGTCGATGCGCTCGAGCAGCTCGACACTGATGCGCTGGGCGGCCAGGCGCTTTTCCAGGGTCAGGTTGTCGTCGTGCTGCTCCAGGTAGCCGTGCGCCGAAACCTTGCGAAACACCTCGGCCAAGGCCTGCAGCGGCAGGCGCGAGAGCTCGCCGATGTCACGCCCGGCGAACGTCACCTGCAGCGCCTCGCGCTTGAGGCGTTTGCCCTGGCACAGCGGGCAGGGGCTGGGGCGCATGAACTGGGCGACGCGGTTGCGCATTTGCGCGCTCTGCGAATGCATGAAGGTGTGCAGTACATAGCGCCGCGCACCACTGAAGGTGCCCTGGTAGCTGGGTTCGAGCTTGCGCTTGAGCGCGGCGCGGGTCTGCGCCGGGGTGAGGCCGGCGTACACCGGCACGGTCGGCGTTTCTTCGGTGTAGAGAATCCAGTCGCGTTGTGCCTGGGGCAAATCGCGCCAAGGGACATCCACGTCATAGCCCAGGGTCACCAGGATGTCGCGCAGGTTCTGCCCCTGCCAGGCCATCGGCCAGGCCGCCACGGCCCGCTCGCGGATGGTCAGCGACGGGTCCGGGACCATGCTCGCCTCGGTCACCTCGTAGACCCGGCCCAGGCCATGGCACTCAGGGCAGGCGCCTTGCGGCGTGTTCGCCGAGAAGTCCTCGGCATACAGCATCGGCTGGCCGGGCGGATAGCTGCCGGCGCGCGAATAGAGCATGCGGATCGAGCTGGACAGGGTGGTGACGCTGCCCACCGAAGAGCGCGCGCTGGGTGTGCCGCGCTGCTGTTGCAGGGCCACGGCCGGGGGCAGGCCTTCGATGGCGTCCACGTCCGGCACCCCGACCTGGTCGATCAGGCGCCGGGCATAGGGCGCGACCGACTCGAAATAGCGGCGCTGGGCTTCGGCGTAGAGGGTGGAGAAGGCCAGCGAGGATTTGCCCGAGCCGGAGACGCCGGTGAACACCACCAGGGCATCGCGCGGGATGTCGACGTCGATGTTCTTGAGGTTGTGCTCGCGGGCGCCACGGACGCGGATGAAGCCGGGTGGGGTGGGGTGGCGGGGCGGCATGGGGGCTGTCCTTGGCAGTGGGGAAGCTAAGTTAGCAGTATTTGAATTGGCATGGGCGACGGGGCTTGGTTTGTGCGGGAATAAGGGCGAATGAGCTTTGCATATGTTATGCGGTGCTACTGGGTTTGGCGCCCTCGTGCGCCGTGGCTGTCGGGCCAGGTTGTCAGCTGCTGCGAGTGGCCGACTTTCCCCATAATGGACTTCATGGGGCGGCTCGGTTGCATCCGCAAATTATCGCGCAGTCAGCGAATCGAGTGCGGCGTCCCAAATTGACATGAATTCGGCTTCTGTCAAGGCGTTGGGTTCCTCCGGGTTCGAGAATCCTGTTCCAGCAGCGGGCTTCTGGTTGGAAGTAAAGCTGTAGTCCAAGTCCAGCCGAAGTTCAGGTTGGTCCTTGATGTTTGGAATACCCGGGAAATACCAGATAGCATTGATTTCGGTCAAATAGCCGCCCGCTGTTTTTTGTGTATTCGCCTCAATGACTTCTTCACCAAGGACGCCATTGACAGTGCGCTTCGTATTTCGATATGCCCGGTGTTCTGCTTTCGATCTCAATTGCCAGACAGCCTGGTCACGGGGCGATGGTTCACTGCCGGCTCTTTCCGCCAACGCGGGTTTGGCTTCTCCGGCATACTGTTTAGAGGTGAATTTTGCTCGAAGCTTGGGGTGCTCGGTGAATGTGAAGTGAACATAAACACCCTCGTCACCGGGCGAGTGGGGCAAGCAGCCATCAACGAAACAAACGCCTGGGTGGCGAGTGTCGCTGTTGCGGTCAAGGTGTTGAAGTATTGATTTGATTTGCTCGTCTTTATTGAGTGTGCTGTCATTCCCCAATTCGAACTTCAGGTTGTTGGCCCATTGATAGGCCACCGTCGAGTAGACAACCTTGTTGACAGGTGATCCATCGAGATCTTCACCCGTAATCCGTGTGTAGTCATATTTGTAGAGGCGGGCACCGTCGGGCAGCGTTTCTTGTATTGCGGGGTTTTCAGCATTGGCCGAATTGCGGCTTTCGATAGCCAGCCAGGCTTTCTGAGCCTCGCGCATTGCCTGGGCTTTGATGTAACCCGGTGTAATGGTCAAGGGAAGACCGTCCAAATCCAGTGAAGCACCGCTCATTACCGCATCGTAAGGCAGATCAAGCGTGTAACGTCCGACCAGGACCGTCTTGGAGATATTTTCAGGGCTTGCCATTATTGGCAATGCTGCAGAAGCGAATGAGGAGGTCAATGCGACGGCGAGCAGGCCGCAGTTAATGGGCAGGCAAATGCTGCGCTTAGCTAAATTGAGGAGCTCCAGCACTGGTCTCTGGCGTTTTGGCAAGTTAGAGGATTCCTTCATGGTTGCTTACGCAGTGGTTCTGTAGCCATCGTCGCAGTGGGCCATTTGATTTTTTAATTAGTTTAAAGCTTCCGAGCAGTCGCTGCGGTATTCGAGCAGGCTGAACCCGGGCGCGAACACCAGCTGCCAGTCGTGCAGGCCGCACAGAGCAGCGCCAGGGTGACAGGGCGGCAATTGAACACTGTTCAACGCTCACGTTAATTCTTCACGCCTATGCTCAGCTAAGTGATTGCACGTTGCCGTTAATTTGCAATCACCCAGCGTGAGCTCATCGCTTTACTCTGGCAGAGGCTTAAAGCTACCTATCAGGCGATCCCAAAATGCCAATGCTTCCTGGTCAGATTTGAAATTACTTCCCACCTCATGTGTGCCAAGCTCGATAGCAATGTAAGGGCGGGTATTGGACTCTATTGTTCCTTCGTACTCAAATTGGAAAGCGTAATAAGTCTTTCCTTCAAGCGTTGTGCTGACCGCAACTTCCTCCCCGCTTATGCCACCCGTACTGCGCTTTCCTTTGCGCAGTGTATGCATTCTGCCTGAGTTGGCCAGTTCGCTTAACGAGCTGTCGTACTGCCTGTCGTCAAAGCGCTCCAGGAGCGTTTGTTCTTTTGTCAGAATGCCCTTTGTGAGCAAGCTGATGTAGGTGCCTGGATGTCCAGCGACTTGGGCGCCCATATAAATTGATTCAAAGAATTTGTCGTCAGGCAATGTGGTGTAGCCCGCTTCAATAGCGAAAGCACCGGGTGGAGGCGCGTTATCGGGGTGGCGGAAATATATAGCGTTGCTAAGCATTCGCATCTTTTCAATGCCGCCAGGTATGCTTTTTTCAGATAGCGTCTTTGCCATCAGGTGGTACAGTGTATTCTTCTGAGTCAGCAAGAAGACATTGAACGTGTAAAAGTCACCTAGCCGTGACAGCAATAAAATACTGTCGTTATCGAGCTGTACTGTTTTTTCGTAACGGCTGCTGGTGCCTCGAGCAATACCTTTTTTCAAATCGTCGACTTGCTTGGCTACAAGTTTCGGCAGATCATTTCGCCCATTTTTACTGATGAGCTCCAGTTTTTCATTGAGCAGTTTATAGTCGGCGGCGATTTCAGAACCTTTGGGTAGAGAAATTTCAAAGCGGCCAAAATAGTTTGCGCTCCAGGTGCTGTCGTTCATTGTGTTGCCTTCAGTAATGTTTGCCGTGGCGACGGAGGTATTGAGTAACCATAGTGTAAAAAATGTTAGTAAATTTCTGGCGGTGTTATGCATGCCTGGTATTCCATTTTCTTGCTGCGCTTAGCCGATTTTTGCCGACAGACGAATAAGGCTGTAAAGCGTTGCATATTGGGTGCGCCCCGCCTTGTCCGTATAAGCATCTTGGTGCCCATAACCGGCGGAGTCATTGAACTTTCCTGTTTTGCAGTAATGGTTGAGCATGCCGCTATTTTGACCATGTGCAAAGGCCCCCTTTACCCCGGGTTTTCCACGCGGAGATGAAGAGGAGAATGCCGGGACCGTGCCGTCGCCTGGGTAGTACCCTGGTCCAATTTGCAGCGTGTATAGCCCGTTGAGTACTACTTGAGCATCAAGGTTGTCATCGCTGAGTTTGGCGTTCTTGGCATCCAGGCCTTTCAGGTTTTTTGCGCTCCATTCAATTGTTCCCCACGTGTATAATTTTGGGGATTTTGACTCGGCGGCATAGTGCACGAACGTCTCCGGGTGGTATTTTTTTTCAATGTCGCTATGAAAAGTTTTTACCCCATCAATCACTTCGCAAAATCGAGACCGGAGAGAAGGAGGTTCATCGCCGACTCCACTCCATTTGGACGTGCTCGCTTCCCGTTCTGTAATGATTCCGGCGGGGTCAAACAACGTGTTGTTGTTCTCGGGGACTAATCCCCACCATTTGTCCGATTTGTAGATTTCTTCGTAAGGGCAGTTTTCGGGCAGTCTCAGGATACGGTCCATGGAAGTTGTATCTTTGGCAAACAACCACGGTTGGCCGTCGTTATAGTCGTGCGAAGGTAATAATTCCAAAGGGCCCGATGCGAAAGCCATCACTGCCACGGCATCGGCAGCATCTCTTCCCAAGATTTTCTTTTCCGCCAGTGCCTCGAAACCCGCACGGACCCTTTTGTAACTGGCAGGTGCTCCTGTGGCTGGCATCGCGCCATGGACAACCCCGTAAAGCTTGCTGAAACCATGGCATGCAACAATTGCTCTGGCCACCAACCCACCCATGGAGTGGGTCACGATGATTACATTATCTGCTTTGCCTCGGTAATGGGGAAGAACAGTGTTATTGATGTAGTCGATGATGTCTTTAGCAGAGTCACGGTTCGATTGAAGCCAGTTGTAACCGGCCGCCCAGACTTCATACTGCGTATCAGCCGCAATCTTCAGCCCACTGGCGTCACCCATCGCGGCGAGGCTGGGGTTGTTCTCCCAATCGCCCCATTCGCCAGGCTCCTGATCGACACGGTCCTTCCATTCGCCCTGTAGCTCGCCGTTGCGCATAATGTCGTTCATCTGTCGCTGCATTTCACCCATGATCGGATGATAAGCGGAGCGCATGATAGAGCCCCACTTTCGCGTGCGCATCTCGTCTTTGGAAAGGCCACTGCCGGCGTCATCCAGTTCGCCGCCGTCATACACACCCACTGCGCCGGGGGTCGAGTCAAGTTCCGCTTGCCGTTGTTTTGCGGACTTGAACCAACTGCCAAACAACAGCCCAAGTGTTTTGACTACCGGGAAGACACCGTCAACGTTTGGGGCGACCCAGACACGTTTCTTGGTCTTCAAATTCATCAAATTGGTGCCCATGATCCCGGGAATAAAAATGACCGGTACCACTTTGCCTGCCTTCCACGCCAGTGACTTCTCTACCGAGTCATTGGACGAAGAAAGTGTTGTGTGCGCCGCCAGCACGCCCTCTTCATCGTACGCTTGGGGCAAGTGCAACGTTGCGTCCTTAGGCGATGACGTTTTAGTTCCCATGACAAGGCCCCTCATTTCCGAATTTGGATAGGTGCTTTTGCGAGGTAGCCTTCATCATGCATCTCCCAATAGTTTAATTTTCAAGAACTCTGCAATCTGGCCCTGTTGCACCGGAATCTTCCCCGCCGCATCAGATACATACTGCATCACGCTGCCATCCGCCCTCGTCACCTCAACCTTTACCCCCGCCGCAGGCTCTCCAGTACTGAGCTTCTTGATCACGTAAGGGTCGGCAAAGTCTGTCTTGGGCATTTCATTGAAGCTATGCGACAGGCTGGTGCCACCGCTAAAGGTCTTCTTCGCCCCCTTGACATCAATGGTCCCCGGCGCGTGAATTTCGATATTGCCGCCCTTGATGCGGATATAGCCGCCGCCACTCGTGAGCAAGATGCCATCCTTGGCCGCAATCTCGATGCCCGCCGCGGTGGAGCTGAGCTTCATGTTCTGCAGCGAGGTCAGCAGCATTTCGTCGTTCTGCGCCTGCAACTCCACCTTGCCTTTGGCCGCAAACAACTTGGCCCCGGCGTTCTGCGCAAACAGACTGATGCTCTGCACCACACTGGCCAGCAGCGACTTGCCGCTGGCGATGCTGACATCCTCACCGGTACTCACGGTCAGGTGCTTGCCACTGTGCAGGTGAGTGTTCTGCGGCGTGGCGGTGGCGATGTCGGCCGGGGAAGAGGCGATCAGCAGCGGCTTCTGGTAACCCGGGGTCTTGCCGCGCCCGCCGTTGCGAATTGCCCAGGCGGTGTCGCCGCCGTTGCGCTGCTGTTCGCTCGGGCCCTGGCTGGGGCTGCTGTTGTCGTTGCCGTAGGTCACATCCGCGTCGGCGTTGAGCTGGGTCAGGCTGTCGAGGCCGGCTTGCAGGGCGTCGGCGTTGTGCTGCTGGGCGGTGTCGGAGAGGGTCTTGAGCCGCTGTTCGCTGTTCTGCAGCTGCTGCTGGGCTTCGCTGATGTCGAGCTGGGCGCCTTCGGCGTTGCTGCGCTTCCAGGTGCTCAGGTACAGGCCTTGCTGGGCGCGCAGGGCGCCGTAGGCGTCGGTGCGCAGCTCGAAGCCGGTGCCGCGCAGGCCGCCGCGGTTGTTGCCGCGCTGGTCGATCAGGTAGCCGAGGTTGAGCTGGGTGTGGCCGTGGCTGCTGTGGATTTGCGTGCGCACCTGGCCGGTGGAGTCGTCCATCACCCACTGGTTGAAACCGCCGCCGCCGACTTCCTTGCTCTTGTAGCCGCTCATCAGGCCGCTGGAGTGCCAGGCGGGTTTGTGGCCGCCGTACACCTGCCCCATGACCAGCGGGCGGTCGATGTCGTTGTCGAGGAAGGTGACCACCACTTCTTCGCCGGCGCGCGGCACGTGCACGCTGCCCCAGTCGGGGCCGCTGCTCGGTTGCAGCATGCGCAGCCAGCACGAACTCAATTCACCGTCCTGGCTCAGGCGGTCCCAGTGGAAGCGCACGCACAGGCGGTTGAGGCTGTCGGTGAACACTTCGTGGCCGCTGGGGGTGACCACCACGGCGGTCTGCGGGCCAGGGCAGGTGGGTTTGGCGTGTTCGAACGGGCTGCGGTAGGGCGCGCTGTGCAGCTGGCCTTCGAAATGGCTGGTGAAGAAACCGTAGGACGCAGCACTTTGCGCCGAGCCAAGCAGTGAATCTTCCGGCGCTGGGCGCACGGTCTTGAAAAGGGCCGCGAGGCTACCGGGCGCGTCACGGCGCTGCTGGGCCATGGGCAGGTTGCTTTCAGCGAAGAACTGCACCTCGATCAGCATGAATTGCCGCGCCTCGGCGGCCTTGCGTGCGTACAGCGGGTGCTGGGTCAGCTCGAACCAGCGCCCGGCCTGCAACTGGCGCACCCCGCCCTGGCCGTGCACGCGGCGGGCCTGGGATTCGCGCTGTTCGATCTGCACGCGGCTCAGCCACTCGCCGCGCTCCTGCTTCTGCCAGTTGTACTGGCCCTGGTATTCGTAGCGCTCCAGGGCGGCAGGCGCGGAGGCGGCCTGCAGCGCCGGCATCACGCTTTCCCGCGGTTGGCTGTGCGCCAGGTAATCGACGCTGCGCCAGTTGAGCTTGCCGCTGAGCAGCTGCGAGCCGGTGCTCCACTGGGTGATGCCGTCCTGTTTTTCGGTCACGCTCTGGGTATGGAACGGCAGGCTTTGCGGGGCGAGGGCGGGCAGGGTGTCGGCGCTGTCGGTGAAGACGATGCAGTGGCTGTCGGCCTGGTGCTCGACGTACCAGAACAGGCCCTCGAGCTCGCACCAGCGCTGCACGAAGTTGGCGTCGGTTTCGTTGAACTGGGTGACGTAGGACAGCGGCGCGTACTCGCGGCGCAGGTCCAGGCGGTAGTTGCCCTTGGCCTGGGGGTACTGGGCGAACACGGCTTCGAGAATGGCTGGCAGGTTCTTGTCCTGCCAGATGCGGCAGTCGCTGCGGTATTCGAGCAGGCTGAACCAGGGCGCGAACACCAGTTGCCAGTCGTGCAGGCCGCCGTCGCTGCCCAGGTAGCGCACGCTCTCGACCAGGCCGTGGCGCGGGGCCTGGGTGCCGTCGTCGCAGAGCAGCGCCAGGGTGACGGGTTGGCCGATGAGTTTCTCCGGGTCGTACTCGGTGTCCTGCACCAGCACATCGAGGGTGTAGCGCGGGGTACGGCCGAGGCGCTCGACGCCGTGGGCGCGCAGGGCCTGGAGCGCGTCGGCACCCAGCGGGGTGGTCAGCTGCAGCAGGCGGCCGCTTTGCGAGAGCGGGGTGCCGAAGGTCAGGTCCATGACAAGGGATCTCCTGAGTGGGGGCTGAAGAGTGGGTTATTCCAGGGTCTTGATGGGCGGGTCCTGGTAGTTTTCATCGATGGCGATGCCCATCTGCTTCAGGCGTGCTTCGGTTTGGGCGCGTTCCTGGGCCATGCGTTTGAGTTCCGCGGGCACAAGCGCCTTCCAGTTTTCACGGTTTTTTTCGCCTTCAACGAAGCCTTTATAAAATTCGCTTTCAGATTCAAAGCTGAGTGTAAACAAATACGATCCCTGCTTTTGGGGCGCTTGAGTATCATTCTCGCGCTGAACGCGAAGCAATAGATACACTCCGTTTCTGTAGAAGTACCAACTGTTTATCGTTGGGAGTGCAAGCCACTCTTCGGTGCTCAACTTTAAAACGGGGTCTTTCCATGGTCCAGTACCGACTGGCTTGCCCAATATTGATCGAGTATTTTCAAATTTGCCGGCCTCTGTTCCGGAGATTCTCGCTTCGTTTTGAAAAATATATCTTTTCCAGCCGGCAGATCGTAATTTTTCCACCTGCTGATAAAAATAAAGCATGGCTTTATCGTGCTCGGAATCCTGCGGCACGCCACCGAGTGTCACTCTGGCATTGTTGATAGTGTTGTTTTCAAAAGTGCCCAGTGTGGTGCTAACAACGTCGTCAAATTTTAAATTTCCATTGTTGGAGTTAATCGACAAATCCGCCCGCAAGGTGTTGGCGAATGATAGGGAGAATTTGTAGAGGCACAGGCCTTGCATGCAGTCCTTTTTAAAGTCGACTGATGACGATGAAAGGGCCTTGTCAATAGGTGTATCAATTTCAAATCGTATAGTGGGCTTTTCGCGATTCATGTCCGCCTCCCCACAGCCGACAAGCCCCAGCAAAAATGCATATCTGGCGAACTTCATCATCAGGTGTGCTCACTCGTTTGCAGGCCAGCAACTGCTACCTGCGAAGGGCCAAGCAACCACCCCTGGGTCTGCGTCGAGCCATGCCGATCGAACACCAGCACCGCGCCCTCCAGGCTGTTGGCCGCCTGCAAGGCGAGCGCCAGCGCGCTCATCTCGCTGATCCCATGCCCGTATTCGCCCGCCAGCAGGGCATGCCCGATAACGTGCTGCTGCAGGTCGCAGTCGGGCAGGCAGGTGTTGAGGAACTGATACAGGTGCTCAAGCCGGTTGTCGTCGTGGTGGCCGTCCGTGACCAGGGCCTTCACTTCGGCGATTGCCATACGGCTGCGTTCGCACAACTGCTCGGCCACCTGCTCGAGGCCGCCCGTGCTCTTGCGCGGCTGCAAGGCGCGCGGGCCATGGGCCTCGGTCACTGGCGGATAAAGCTGCCAGCGCGCATTGCCTTCGGGGTTGGCCAGGTCGACCCGTTGCAGGTTCAGCACGGCAATCGCTTCGCCTGCCATGCGCTCGCCTGCAAGGCCGCCGGCCCTGGCCAGGGTCGCCCACGAGTCGAGGCCGATGCACAGCAGGTTCGGCGCCTGCAGGTCGTTCTGCAGCGCCCAGGGCAGCCAGGTGGCGAAGGTTTGCTCGGGGGCGATGAAACCGTGCCCGGGCAGGTAGTCGAATGGCCACATTTCCAGCGCAGCATCCAGCCACGGGTCGGCCTCTATGTCGGTCGGCGCGAACAGCACGACCTGGGTCTGCTCCCAGTCCAGCTCGGCGGCAAAGTCGTGCCACTGGCCGAGCATGCCTTGTAGCAGTTGCCGCGCCCTTGGCAGGGCATGGACTTCGGCGCGCTCAGTACCTGCACGGATGCGCCGCACATTGCGCCGGTGCCCGGCCGGGCTGACCAGCCGTGGGTCGTGTTCGAAATCGGCGGTCAGCTTGCCCAGCGCCTTGCCGGCCCTGGCCTCGGCCGGGCTCAGGTTGGGCAGCCACAGCCAGGCATCGGCCAGCCCCATGCGCGTGCTGTCGTAGTGCGCCACGGGGCGCGGCGGTGGGGCCAGGCGCTGTTGCTGTTCGCGTCGCTCGCCGATCACATC
This sequence comes from Pseudomonas sp. UBA6315, assembly GCF_002438125.1. Taxonomy (NCBI): domain Bacteria; kingdom Pseudomonadati; phylum Pseudomonadota; class Gammaproteobacteria; order Pseudomonadales; family Pseudomonadaceae; genus Pseudomonas; species Pseudomonas sp. UBA6315. Next base: position 92,506 of record NZ_DJTF01000166.1, on the reverse strand, counting down.
CCACAGTGAACGGTGGCCCTGGGCAAAGGGTTTCAACATGCGGGCTGTCCTTAGAGTATTCCGGTGTCGCTGTTGGTCGCGATCAGGCTGGAGCCGCAGGCGGTCTTGTCGCCATGGCGGGCCACCGGCATGCCGTCGACCAGGGTGGTGCTGTCGCCGCTGGCGATCACGCAGGCACCGTGCAGGCACATCACCTTGTCGCCCATCCGGGCCACGGCGCGGCCGTTGACCACGGTGGAGGATGAGCCCTGCACGACCATGCCGCCGCGGTCGGTGGGGTCGTTCAAGAGAATGATCGGACGCATGTCGAAACTCCTTTTCTGGCGGCTAGGACCACAAATCAGTCACGAGGTTGCAAGGTGCCGAGCACATCGCGGATGCCATCGACCACGCCGCTGTCCTTGATCACATCGTTGAGCCAGGACTCCAGTGGCATGTTGCCCCACTTGATCGCCCGCTCCACCAGGTACGGCACCGGGCTGTGCGGTTCGGTCTGCTTGAAGAATTGCGCCACGCCCTGGAGCAGGGCAAAGGCTTCCTCGCGGTTCAGCGGGGTGGTGCGCAGGGGCGCATCGCTGCTGCGCTGCGTGGGGGGGCGGGTGGCAACGGCGTCGGCTTCTGGCCTGTGCTCGGGCTCGCTCGGGGCGGGCGCCGTGAGCCGTTCCACACCGCGCTCCTTGAGCAGGCGCTCGACCAGTTGGCGGGCGTCCAGCAGCACGTCATTGAGTGCCAGGAAGCTTGGTACATCCCGCTCGAACGCGGCGTCGGCGGCCGCTTGCAGCTGCTGGCAGGCGTGCAGGCACTGGCTGATCTGGGCGTGGCGCAGGTGCAGGTGTTCGGTGTCGGTGAGCACCACCGAGCGCTGGAACAGTTCGGCGTTGATCTTGCCTTCTTCCAGTGCCTGGTGCATTGCCGAAGGGTTTTGCCGGGCGAGGTTCTCGACCTGCCGCGACTCTTCGTACTTGTGCAGGCTGTAGTGTTGCCCCTGGGTAATTGGCAGGGTGCGCACCACTTGGGTCAGCGTGGTAGTCAGCCACGCCAGGCGGGCCGCGCGTTCCTCCACACCCTCGTCGAGGGCGGGGTACAGCGTGTCCCAGAAATCTTCCAGCAGGGCCTGGGCCACTGCCAGGGAAAAACGGACCCCAACAAAGTGCTTGCGGTGGGCCAGGCCTTCGCTCAGCCACGCCACCAGCATCAGGTCCTTGCTTTGCTCGGTGAGGCCGGCCGCAGCGAGTTGGATCACCTGCTCCCAGTCGGCCTGCTTGAGGTCGGTTTGCCAGTCGCCCTGGGTCAGGTAGTCGGCATCGGCGCGGCGAGCTTCCTTGATCTGATCGAACAGGCTGGAAAAACTCAGGTCCTCGCCGGCACCGCCATCGATCGGGGCGCGCAAGGCAGACAATGAAAGGTCGTCGAGAATGTCGGTCATGGACGGCTCTGCAGCAAAGGTAAAAGGAAGGTCACCGTGCCGAGGCGGCACGGGACCCTCGAGCGAGCTGCCCGTTACCGGCGGCAGCTCAGGTCAGGCTCAGGCATAGACCTTGTTCAGCGAACGGTCCCAGCCGCCGGTGACCTTGCCGCCACCTGCGCCATCGGAACGCTTCTGCTGGGTGTAGGTGGTCTTGATGCGCGAGAAGTTGAACTTGATCTCTTCCATCGGCAGGTCGCTTTCGGCTTTGGCTTCGCCGTCGATCGGCAGGTTGCCAAGGAAGTTGACCGAGGAGATCACCACTTCTTCGAGGGTGATGGTCAGGTAGGTCACCTTGTCACCACCGGCACGGTTCACGTTCAGCACCACTTCCTTGATGTGCTGGCCTTTGCAGCACGCCTCGAAGGCCTTGGCAGAGGCCTTGTCGACGTACTTGCGGATGGTGAAGTCGCTCAGATTGACACGCTCGGACGACGCACCGCCGGAGGAGCTGGCAGTGGCCGAAGTGGCCTGGGTGGCGCCGTACTGGTAGCCCAGCACTTCGATCCAGTCCTTGTGCTTGTCGTCCAGTGCTTCGCCTGGGATGCCGTCAATCTTGAGGTAAGCGTCAAATGCCATTTTTACGTTTCTCCATAGGTGTAAAGGGCTTCCATGATCCATAGCGTGGACCTGCCCTGAGGTTGACCCCGGCGAACGGTTCACCGGGGTCGTATTGAGACCGGGCGTCAATCAAGTGCCCGGACCTCGATCTCTACGCGCCTGTTCGGTTCCAGGCACTGAATCAGTTCGGCGCGCGGCGCTTGCAGGTTGCAGCGCACCAGCGGTTTGTTGCTGCCTTCGCCCACGGCGTCGACCAGTTCTGCCGGCAGGCCCTTGCCCACCAGGTAGGTCTTGATGGTCTGCGCGCGTTGCCGCGAAACCTGCAGGTTGCTCTGCGCATCGCCGATCTGGTCGGCGTGGCCGGTGATGACGATCTTGCCGACGTTGGGGGTGTTCAGCAGTTTGTTGGCGATGCTGCTCAGTTGGCGCTGGCCGGCGGCCTCAAGGCTCTGGAAGTCGGCGCGACCGAAGGCGAACAGCGTGTCGGACTCCAGGGTGATGGTCTCGATGGCACGCAGCGAGCGCGACAGCAGGCTGTTGATGTAGTTGCGCGAGCTGGAAATCAGGAACGCGTTGTTGAGGATGCGCGGCACGTCCGGTTCGCGGACCTGGTCGCTGTAGAAGGCGATTTGGCGCCCGGCGAACTGGTAGTCGTCGGCTTCGCCGGCAGCTTGCGCGGATTGCCCGGCAGTGGGTGGCACCTGCTTGTAGATCGCCGGGTACCAGTAGTCGGGGATGCGCGCCTTGAGCACGGCTGGCTCGGCCTGCTCGCGCTGGGCCTTGGACAGCATCAGGTAGGTGTCCAGGGTGGTCTGGCCGAACGTGGCGACCGATTGGGCACGGTTGTCCACCGGCAGGGCGCGCGGCTCGACACTGTCGATGCCGCTCACCGCTTCCAGGCGCGCGGCATTGCGCTGGTAGATCTTGATGCTGCTGAGCAGGTACAGCGAGCGCGTCAGGTTGTCGGCGGTGGGCTTGAGCATCACTTTTTCCAGCTGGGCGAAATAGCGCTCGCGGATGAAGGGCTCGATGTCGTGGCCGCTGTACAGACCCATGCGCATGGCCAGCGGCACGCCGTCGACGTGGTGGCGGGCATACAGTTCGGCCGCCGCCTGGCGCAGCTGGTCGAGGGTGTGCCAATCGGTGTACTGCTGGCTGGCTGCGGCGTCCTGTTGCTGGGCGGCCTGCAGATTGCCGGCCACGGCCTGGATGGCGGCCTTGTTGTTGCTGTACGACCAGCCCCAGGCCAGGCACAACGCCAACCCCGCAACGCCAGCGGCGGCGACCCAGGCGGCCTTGCGCCGGGCCTCGCGGTGGTTGCTGGTGTACAGCGCCACCAGGTGCTGGTCAGGGATGATCACTTTGCGGAACAGGCTGGCGATGAACAGCGGCGCGGCCTGGTTGTGGCCACCCGCGGTGTGGGCAGGCGCGGCCAGGGCGAAGCGCTCGCGCACCTGGCGGGCATAGGCTCCCTGGGCCGGCTCATCGGCGTCCAGGGCGCTGGTGAAGTAGAAACCACGCAGCAGTTCGGCGCTCTGGTAAGGGTTGGCGCGCAGCAGGTCGGCGACAAAACCATTGAGCAGTGGCTTGAGCGCCGCCAGCTCCAGCGGCAGGCGGTAGGCGGCCGGGTCCTGGCGGGTCAGCTGGATGTCCTGCTCAAGCACTTGCTGGTCGGCCAGTGCCTGCCAGTGCTCGACCAACGCGTCCAGCGCGCTGGCAAAGCGGCTGCCCCAATCGGCCTGTGCGAAGCCTTCGTGGGCGAAGGTCTTGCCCATGACCTCGTCACGGGCGGCGGGGTCGAGCTGACGCAGGAAATGGGTGAAGCCTGGCAGCAGGTCGCACTTGGTGAACACCAGGTAGATCGGCAAGCGCAGCGCCAGCAACTCGTGCGCCTCCTGGATACGCTCGCGCAGGCGCTTGGCCAGGCGCTCGCGGCCTTCGGCGCCGGCATTGAGGATGTCTTCGATGCTGACAGCCACGATCAGGCCGTTGAGCGGGCGGCGCTGGCGGTGCTGGCGCAGCAGGCCGAGGAAGGCGCGCCACTTGCCGGCTTCTTCCTGGTTGTCGATGTAGCGCCCGGCGGTGTCGAGCAGCACGGCTTCGGAGCTGAAGAACCAATCGCAGTTGCGTGTGCCGCCAAGGCCTGCAACCCGTGCGCCTTCGCGGTCGGCGTAGGGGAAGGTGAGGCCGGACTGGTAGAGCATGGTGCTCTTGCCCGAGGCCGGCTGGCCGATCACCAGGTACCAGGGCAGGGCATACAGGGCGTCCTTGTTCGCCCCCGGCTTGGCCGAACCCTGCATGCGCTCCAGGCTCTGCAACAGGCGCTCGCGCAGCAGGCTCACTTCTTCGCGGTCCTGGGGGCTGGCGTTGAGCACCGCCTGGTCGGCGTCATCGCGCAGCAGGGCCTGCAGGTCGTGGTGGTTGGACACGCCTCGGTACATCAGCAGCACGTAGGCGGCCGACAGCAGCATGAACAGCCCGATACCGGCCAGCAGGCTGTAGAGCGAGGCAAAGCCCAGCGCTACGCCAGCCGCCCAAACCAGGAAGATGGCCAGGAAGAACACCACGCCGAGCACATACGGCTGGTATTTGAAGAAGTAGTACTTGAGCCTGTTCATCGATACTGTTCGTCCCGCGCGCTGGCAAAGCGCTCAATGAAATCGTTCAGCGCCAGGTCGTCGGCTGGCAGCGCCAAGGCGCCACCTGCCGCTGGCTGGGGCAAAGGGTCCAGCAGGTTGTAGCGCTCATGGGCGCCGGCCACGCCAGTCAGCACGCGGTACACCTCGTCGCAGCCGCGCGAGGCGAAGCACAGCAGGCCCGGGCGCATGAAATTGTCCACCAGCACGCTGACATCCGGCATGCCGGCGCTGCCGCGCAAGCGTGACAGCAGCGTGCACCAGAGGTCGGCCATCGGCCGCTTGAGCCCGCTCTGCGCAGGCAGGGGCAGGTTGATCGCGGCAGGCTGCCCGTGCTTGAGGGCGGCGCGCAGGCGGTACAGGCTGGCCATGCCGGCCTGGGTGTCGAACTCCGGGTAGCTGTGGCGCAACGGCCGGGCGACGTCGTGCAGGTTGAAATCGCGCAGAAACTTCTCGTGCACCCGGCGGTACAGGTCCAGGTCTTGCGCGGTCCAGCCGCGCATGGCCTTGATCCGGGCGAACAGCTCGGCCATGTCGCTGCCTTGCGCGGCCTGCATCAGCAGCGGCTTGATCTGCCCGGCAAACAGCTCGCTGAGGATGTGTGGGCTGACGAACTGGCCGTCGTGTTCCACGCGGATGCTCTGGAACACCATGAACGGGTAGCGCCGTCCGCTGGTGTCGCGCGAGCTGATGAAGCCGCCGAGCAGCCACTGCCCGCTGCGGCTGCGGTAGCAGAAGAAGCACACCGGCAGGGCGTCGAAACGCTCGCGCCAGTCGGCTTCGGCCTGCATCCGGCCAAGGCCGTTCTGCAGCCACAGGTCGAACTCGCAGACCTCCGGCAGGGCGCCGTTGAGGCTGACGAAGTCGGCGCTGGCCGGGACTTTGCCGAAACACCCGATCATCGTGCACCGGCTCCTTGCATCGTGCTTGCCATCGTCAGTTCACCCGCGCGCTGTCATTGAGCACGCTCAGTGCCTTGACCTGGGCCAGGTCGGTCATCTTCACCCCGCCATAGTTGCGTACCACCAGGCTCACCGGGCCTGCCACCGATTGCCAGGTAAAACGCTGCTGGATGGTGTCCAAGTCGCTGACCCGGGCGCTGTCATTCATCTTCAGCAGGCCCCAGCGGCCGGGGTAGTCGAACACGGTGATGCGCTGGCCTTCCAGGGTCACCACGTCCAGGCGTGCGCCCGGTGTGTTGTTGCTACCTGGCCAGGCGAAACGGTTCCAGCTGGTGCGGCCGTTGCGGTAGTGCTGCTCCTGGCCATCGAGGGTGAAGATGATGTCGGTGTAGCGGGCGGACGGTTCGAGCATGATCTCGAAGCCGTTCTCGCGGTCCGACAGGCTGGCGATCACCTGGCCCACGGAACTGGCCTTGTCGATGCTGTCGACCATCCGCGCGTTGACCAGAGGGCTGGTGTTGTTGCCGCTGCCCATGCCCAGCCCTTCGCCTGCGGCCAGGTTGCCAATTTGGTTGCGCTTGAAGGCCGGCAGCAAGCCGCTGTCGGGGTCGACGAAGCGCTGCAGGTCCTTGACCGAGGCTTCGTTGTCGCTGCTGGCGACGATCGGGTAGCGGTGCGCCATGACTTGCTGCCAGGGGCGAGCGATGTCCTGCGCCCAGGCTTTGGCGATCTGCTGCCCGGCGGGGTCGCGCAGGGTTTCCCAGGTGTACTGCAGCGGCGAATTGAACAGCCGCAGCAGCGACTCGGAGAGGCTGCCGGCGCTGGTGTCGACGCTGGTCTCGATGTAGTTGCGCACCAGGGTCACTTCCGAAGGCTGGCCTTCGAGGGTTTCGCTGATCAGCAGCTTGCTGTTCTTGCCCACGTCCTGGGAGCGCTGGATATTGCTCAGGCGCACCTTGAGCTTGCGCAGGGCAGCCAGGTAGCGGTCCATCACGGTACTGTCGGCGCCCTCGGCGTTTTGCGCGGCGAACAGCCGCGAGACCGGCTCGAAGCGCTTGGCCAGGCTGGCGTCGTCAACCCGTGGCAGCTTGGCGACGATGGCTTCTGCTGCAGCGCCCTGGCTGGCGAACACGCCCTTGATGCTGCTCCAGAAGCTGTCCTCGGCAGCATTGGCCGGGGAGGCGGAGGCCTGCTTGGGCAGGTCCCAGTCAGTGTTGTGGTTGACCGCGGCCAGCAGGCTCTTGACCGGCGAGTTCTGCACGTCGCTGAGCACGGTCAGGCGTTCGCTGGCATTGGCCATGTCGGTGAAGTGGCGCACACCCACGCCTTGCAGCAAGGTGAACCAGGCATCGGCGTAATCGGCCTTGTAGCGGGCCAGCAGCTCACGCATGAAGTTGGCCTTTTGCACCAGGCCATTGCCGCCTTCACCGTCGAGCACCCAGTCGCTGTCGTTGCGCAGCTCGCCCGAGAGCAGCTTGATCAGCTCGGGCTGGACGAACGTTTCCCAACCCTGGCGGGTATAGAAAGCCGGTACCGATTCTGCCGAGAACAGCTGGTTGCGGCTGTTGGCCGGGACCATGTCGGCCAGGGTCAGCGCCGGATACTGGCGGCCGGATTCCAGTTGCAGGCGCAGGTATTCGCGGTCGACCAGGGAGCTTGCGATCATGAACGAGCGCAGGCTCTGGCGCGCATCGGTGACCAGCTGCTCGTTGCGCCGCAGGGCGGGCGCCGTGCCTTGCTGCAGGTAGCGCACGTACATGGCGCTGTTGGCGGCGATCAGCTCGGGGCTGATTGCCTGCCCCTGTGCCTGCGCCGCCTCGGCCCAGGCGCGTGGCAGCTCGGTGGCGACGAAATCGGCATCCGGGTGCGCCTGCGGGTTGGACAGGATCAGGTAGAGCTTGAGCGCGCTGTAGGCTTCGATCACCGAGGCGATCTGCTGCTCGCTGAGGCGTCCGAGGCTGTCTTCGGACAGCGACAGCCCGGCGGTGAGAGCGGTGTCTTCGGAGGAGTCGGCGCTGGATACCGAACGGGCCTTGTCCTGCAGCGCATCGAGCGCGCGGCGCCGGCCTTCCTGGCCCAGTGCCTGGCTGCCGTTGCCGGCGACGGCAGTCAGCCGTTCGGCCACCTGGGGCGCCTTGAATACCTTGACGCCTTGGGCGGGGGCGGCGTTGCTCGCCGCTGCGTTGGCCGGGCGGCGCTTGCCGCTGTCGGCCAACGGGGTGCGGTCGACGGTTTCGGCAAACTGGTTGAGCGCGCGCAGTTGTACTTGCAGCTGCTTGCCGATCGGCTCCAGGGCCTGGGTGCGCAGTTGCTGCAGGTAAGCCTGGCGCAGCGGGCCGAGCAGGTCGGCGCCACTGTACAGGCCAGCGCCCAGCGCCAGCGGAACGCCTTGGGTATCGTAGCCCTCGAACTCGCCCAGGTAGCGGCGCAGCTGCTCCATGGCCTGGCCGGAAGCCAGGCGCTCGGCCTGGTCCGGCGCCTGTTCGAGTTCGCTCAGTTCGCCGCCGATACTGCCCAGCACTTGGCGGTTGTTGTGAAACGACACACCTTCCCAGGCCAGCAGCGCCACGCCGGCAAGGGCTGCGGCACCGGCCAGCGCCGGGGTGAGGGCGCGGGTACGCCCCTGGCGCGAGTAGTACAGGCTCAGGTTGCGGTCGGGGAACACCACCTCGCGGAAGGTGCCGGTAATGAAGTAACTCTTGTCACCGATCTTTTCTGCAGGCCGGCCGGTACCTGCGCGTTCGCTGGCCTGTAGCGCGTAATGGGCGCCCAGCGCATCTTCATACACCGGCGGCAGTTGCTCGTCGGTCTGCAGTGCGCTGGTAAAGTACACGCCGCGCACGATCGGCGGTGTGCGGCCTTCGGCAGTGCGTTCGAACTGCTCCAGAAAGCCGCCCAGCACGCTGGCCAGCTCGGCGAAATAATTGGGGAACTGCAGCAGCTCGACGTCGGCCGTGTTGCCGGCGCCGATCAGCTGGCCGTCGACGTGTTCGCGAACACTGCCCAGCAACTGGCTGAAGCGCGCTTGAGCCACGGCGCGCTCGCCTTTGCTGCGCACCTCGGCGAGCGGGAAGGTCATGCCCAGAGGTTGTTGGCGCTGGCTGTTGTCCAGGCCTTCGAAAGCCTGGTTGAAGCCCGGCAGCAGGTCGGTCTTGCTCAGCATCAGGTACAGGGGCGGGTTGACCCCCAGGCACTCGCTGTACTCGTCGATGCGCCCGACCAGGCGTGCGGCGATGGCCTCGCGTTCGGCAACCGTGGCGCAGATGATCTCCGGCAGGCTTACCACCAGCACCAGGCCGTTGACCGCAGGCTTGCTGCGCTGCTTGCGCAGCAGTTTGAGGAACGCGGCGAACTCGCTGGCCGAGGCATCGTCACGCAGGTAGCGCCCGGCGGTGTCGATCAGCACCGCCTCGGGGCTGAAGTACCAGTCGCAGTGCTGGGTGCCGCTGTCGAAGCCGCTGGCCTGGGCGCCGGCAATCGAGGCATGCAGCCCGGAGCGGGTCAACAGCGAAGTCTTGCCCGAGGCCGACATGCCGATTACCAGGTACCACGGCAGGTCGGACAGCGCCGAGGCGCCGCCACCCCCTGCCGAGCGTGCCGAACGCAGCATGGCGATGGCGTGCTTGAGGCGCTCGCGCAGCACATGCTGATCGCGAAACTCGCCTTCGCTGCCCAGCGAACGGTCGACTTCCAGCTGGACCAGGTGCTCGATGTTCTGCTCGGCGCGGATGCGCCGGTACTGGCGCAGCACCACCAGCAACAGGCACAGCGCGCTGAACAGCGTCATGGCCACGTACACCTGCTCCGGTGCCAGCTGCCAACGCGGCAGGGCGAACCAGCAGATCAACAAGCCGATCACCCAGCCCAGGGCCAGCGCGAACCAGAAATTCTTCAAACAGCGCAGTAGTGCTTTCATGTCTTCCTGACCGTACCCAAGTTAAACGCCGAACAGTTGTCGGACCTGTTCTGCCAATGCCGCGACTTCCTTGCCCAGCAACCAGTCCAGGGTCAGGTACACGGCGCCGCAGACAAGTGCCACCAGCACCAGGTAAAGCCACAGCGGCACTTCGTAGCGCAGCATCTGCGAGACCTGGTCGGGAAGCGCCCATTGCGCGGCGAGTGCCTTGCGTGGCGCACGGTGGCGGGCGATGTCCTGGCCCAGGGTGTTGGCGATGTAGCGCAGCTGGTCCTTCTGCTCCAGGCTGTACTTGCCCTCGAAGCCCAGGGCCAGGCACAGGTGGTACACCTCGAGCACATCGAGGTTGCGCTTGACGTCGCTGCGCAGGCTGTCGAGCTTGTCGAAGAAGCCCTGGCCGGCCAGGTGCACGCCGAAGTACTGGAACTGCAGCGGGTTGATCTCGATCTGGTTGCGGATCTCGCTGGGGCCGGCATTGAGCACGCTCTCGTCGAGAAACGCGCACAGCGCGTACTGGGCGTCCTTGACCTGCTCGACGCTGTAGTTGGCACGCCGCGCATCGCGCTCCAGCGCCGGGAAGAACTCATCGACACTGGCGCGCAGGCGCTTGACGTCGACTACCTTGTTGCCCCGGCGAATCATCAGCGCCATGGTCAGGAAGTCCTTGACCAGATCCTTGAGGGTCGAGGGTTGTTCGACGGCGGTCACGCCGCCTGGCATTACGGCAACAGTCATTTGAGCACCGCCATCAGTTCGAGCTTGAGGTTCTTGAAGGCACTGGGCACGTAGAAGGCGATGGCGTTGGCGCCCATCATGCGTTCATACACGCGGCCATGCGGTTCGATCGCGAAGTACTGGTTGTCCAGGCGCACCGGGATGGCATTGGGCGTGCGCACGCAGTGGTTGAGCGTGGCGCCGGGCATGGCGGTGTTGACCACCACTTCGATGTCTTCCGGCGAGCCGACCTTGAACGCCCGCGGCACCAGTTCCAGCACCTGGGCGCCGGGCATGTCGGCGTGCACCGAGATGTAGAAGTCGGCATCGGCCAGGCGCGGGTCGTTGAGGCGGCCGACGTAGTACGACGGGCGCGTCTGGTCCAGCGCAATCGGGATGTACTGGTTGGGCACCACGCTGTTGAGCAGCTCGCGCACCAGCCGGTCGAGCTTGAGCATCGAGGCGGCCGGATCGTGGTGGTCGTAGGGCGCAATGTCATCCAGGCGGGCGGTGAGCGAGAAGGTCAGCAGGCTGCCGGCCAGTTCGGCGAGGAAGCGGTACAACTGCTCCGGGTGCAGCCGCGGGTGCTGCAGCAAGTGGGCAAGGCCCGGGTAGGCGCGGTTGACGGTGTACAGCAGCCAGAACAGGCTGACGTCGCTGGAGCAGAACTCGGCGATCTGGTCGGCGCGCTCGCGGCGCCGCCCGGACAACGTTTCGCTCTTGCTCTGCAGCAGCGCCAGCAGGCGCTGGGCGATGGTCAGCAAGGTGCCGTGGGCGCCCAGGTGCAAGGCGGGGTGGACGAACTGGCTGTCGACGCTGAAGGCGTTGAGGTTGTTGCGCTGCAGGTGCAGCAGCGGGCAATAGCTGTAGCCGTCCAGGGCATCGCCATCGACCAGCAGCACCACGTTCAGGCGCAGGCTGGTGATCTCGTTCTCCAGGTCGCCTTCGTTGAGGTCGGGCAGGGTATCGAAGGCCTTGCGGTAGCGGCGTGCGCCCTGGCGTTCGGCACCTTCCTCGAGGTAGTTGGCGCTGTAGGGTTCTGCCAGTTTGAGGGCGGCATACACCTTCAGGCCCGAGCCCTGCATCACGTCCTTGAGGTCGCGGGCGGCGGGCAGCGGGTCGTGCTGCGGGGCATCGAACACCGAGCCGTCAGGGAACACCAGGTGCAGGCGCTTGAGCTGCAGGATGCCGCCGCTCAGGGCCTGCTCGTCGACTTCCAGGGCCTGCACGCCCCAATGGAACGGCGAGCTGCGCAGGCTTGCCTGGGCCAGCTGGTGCTGGTGGAACTCGTCCTGGTACTGGAAGTGCTGGGGCAGGAGGAACATGCCCTCCGACCACATCACACGGCTTTTCTTACTCATGGATACCTTCCCGTGCTGAGTCGAACAGGTTGTTCATCGATTTCTTCATGGATTGGTCGGCGGCCTGTTCGGCCGCCTGCTGCGCGGAGTCCAGCGCCTTGGCCTGCAGCTGCTGGGCCACGGTGGGCTGCGGTTGCGCCGGCTGCAAAGTGGCCACGGCCTGCTGGTTGGGCAGCTGCAGCACGTCCTGGCCGCGCTCGGCGGTGATGGCGTTGTGGTCGAGCAGGATGCGGCCGCCACTGGAGGAGAAGAAGATGCCGTCCTTGCGGAAGGCGTCGGCGTTGAAGGCCATCTTCCAGCGGCCACCGCTTTCATCGCGGAAGAAGGCGGCCACGGCCACGTAGCGTGCCTGTTTGTTCAAGGGCCAGCGCTGGATGTCGCCGATGCCGGGCAGCACCACCCGCTCACGGCTGTCGAGCAGGGTATTGCCCAGCGCCTGCTCCGGGTGCTGCTGCAAGGTGTCGGCATCGCTGCTGACGAAGCGCTCCACGCTGGTGAGCTGGTAGATCCGGGTGACCACCGACAGCGGCGTGCCGGCAGCGTCCGGGTTCAGCTGGTTGCCACCGTCGATGGTGAGGATCACCTGCTCGTCGCTGCTGAACAGCATGTCGCCAGCCCACGTGTCGTCGACTCGCTTGCCGACCCGGTCGGTGATGCCGCAGGCGCTCAGCGCCGATGCCACGATCAATACACCCAGTAACCTGCCCATTGCCCTGCTCCTGATGATTCGCTCTGGCAGCACCCGTGCTGCCGATGGTCCCTGCGTCAACGTGTGTATCCCTTACGCCAGGCTGTAGGTGAAACCACCGGCCTCATCCAGGTCGATGCGCAGGCTGTTGATCGGCTGGTCCTCGGCCATGCGCGCCAGTACATGCTCGGCCAGGTCCGGCATGAGGCTGCCCGAGAGGATGTTGTCGATGTTGCGTGCACCGCTGTCGACTTCGGTGCAGCGCGCGGCAATCGCCGGCACCAGCGCCGGGCCAAAGTGCAGCTGGGCCTGGTGGTTGTGCTCGAAGCGTTGGCGGATACGCGCAAGCTTCAGGCCGACGATGCGTTCGAGAATGGCGTCCTGCACTGGGTAGTAGGGGACGATGCTCAGGCGGCCGAGAAATGCCGGCTTGAACACGGCATTGAGCTGCTCGCGCAGGTCCTCGACCAGTTGCGCCGGGGCTGGGGCCTGTACGGCCCCCAGGCAGGTGCGCATGATGTGCTCGGTGCCGACGTTGGAGGTAAGGATGATCACCGTGTTGCGGAAGTTGATCTCGCGCCCTTCGCCGTCGTCCAGCACGCCCTTGTCGAACACTTGGAAGAACAGTTCGAGCACGTCGGGGTGGGCCTTTTCCACCTCGTCGAGCAGCACCACGCTGTAGGGCTTGCGGCGCACCGCCTCGGTCAGCACGCCGCCTTCGCCATAGCCGACGTAGCCGGGTGGCGAACCCTTGAGGCTGGAGACGGTGTGGGCCTCCTGGTACTCGGACATGTTGATGGTGATCACGTTGCGCTCGCCGCCGTAGAGGGTGTCGGCCAGGGCCAGGGCGGTCTCGGTCTTGCCCACGCCGCTGGGGCCGAGCAGCAGGAACACGCCGATCGGCTTGTTCGGGTCTTCCATGCGCGCCCGGGAAATCTTGATGCGCTTGCCGATCTCGTGCAGGGCGTGGTCCTGGCCGAGCACGCGCTCGGCCATCAGCGCGGGCAGGCGCTGCACGGTGTCGATTTCGTCGCGCAGCATCTTGCCCAGCGGGATGCCGGTCCAACCGGCGATCACTTCACCGATGGTGGCGCCATCGACCAGGGCGTGGACCAGCGGCTCCTCGCCCTGGACATCGGCCAACTGGTTGCGCAGTGCGGCCAGTTCGGCGCGGTTGTCGGTGTCACTGGCCTCGCCCAGGGCGTGGATCTGGCGCACCAGTTCCAGCTCGCGCTGCCACTGCAGGTTCAGCCGCTGCTGGCGCTCGCTGGCCTGAGCGAGTTGTTCGTGCAGTTGCTCGAGCCGGCGCTGGTGGTCGCTGCCTTGGCGTTGCTCCTGCTGCAGCAGGGTGATTTCCGCCTGCAGGTGGCCGACCAGGCGCAGGCAGTCTTCAAGACGCCCCGGTTGCGCGCTCTGGCCCAGGGCAACCCTGGCGCAGGCGGTGTCGAGCACGCTGACAGCCTTGTCCGGCAGCTGCCGGCCGGTGATGTAGCGGCTGGACAGGCGCACCGCCTGCACCAGGGCATCGTCCATCACCGCCACGCGGTGGTGCGCCTGCATCTTGTCGAGCAGCCCGCGCAGCATATAGATAGCCTGCTGTTCGTCTGGCTCCTCAACCTTGACCACCTGGAAGCGGCGGGCGAGGGCGGCGTCTTTTTCGAAGTACTTCTTGTATTCGGCCCAGGTGGTGGCGGCGATGGTGCGCAATTCGCCGCGCGCCAAAGCTGGCTTGAGCAGGTTGGCCGCATCGTTCTGCCCGGCCTGGCCACCGGAGCCGATCAGCGTGTGGGCTTCGTCGATGAACAGGATGATCGGGTGGACGCTGCGCTTGGTCTCCTCGATCACCGATTTCAGGCGGTTCTCGAACTCACCCTTGATCCCGGCACCGGCCTGCAGCAGGCCCAGGTCCAGGGTGTGGATGGCGACGCCCTTGAGTGGCGCCGGCACATCGCCCTGGGCGATACGCAGGGCCAGGCCCTCGACCACGGCAGTTTTGCCGACGCCGGCTTCGCCGGTGAGGATCGGGTTGTTCTGCCGGCGGCGGGTGAGGATATCGACCATCTGCCGGACTTCGGCTTCGCGGCCCAGCACCGGGTCGATCCGGCCTTCGCGGGCACTGCGAGTCAGGTCGACGGTGTACTGGTCCAGCGCCGGGGTCTTCCCCGACCCCGCGGCCCGGGCGGGCGCTGCGCTGCCGGCGGCGGCCAGCGCCGTGGCCTGCTGGGCTTCGCCACTGGCGCTGATCAGCTCGGCCAGGTTGGCGCGCAGGTCGTCGACGTTGACCTTTTCCAGTTCGGCCGCGCTGGCCAGCACCAGCCGGCGCAGGTCGGGGTCATTGAGCAGGGCCAGCAGCAGGTAGCCGCTGCGGATCTGTTGGCTGGCGTATTCGATCGAGGCCAGCACCCAGGCGCGTTCGATCAGCTGGGTGATGTGCGGCGACAGGGCGGGGGTGCGGGTGTTGCCAGTCTTGAACCCTTCCAGTGCCTGGGCCAGCTGCGATTGCAGGCGCTCGACCACCACATCGTAATGACGCAGCAGCGGGCGCAGGTCGTTGTCGTCGCCTTCGAGCAGTTGCAACAGCACGTGCTCGATGTCCACTTCGTAGTGACGCTCGGCAAGGCACAGCGCGGCGGCGCTCTCGGTGGCGCTGCGGCAGGTGTCGTTGAGCTTGGCAAACAAGGACTTGAGATTCACAGCGAGACCCCATCAAAAGGAATACTAAAAATGCCGCAGCGCACAGGCTTGGCCTGGCTGCCGGGCCGCTTCAGCCAGCCCATCCAGCCCAGCGCCACGCCACCTTGGCGGCCCAGGCGGGCAACCGGTACGGCTTCGGGCTTGAGTTGCGGTGCCAGTTCGAAATCAAGGCTCGGGCCGAGGTAGAAGCGCACCAGCTCGACCAGCTTGCGGTAGGTATCGGTGCCCGGCAGCAAGCGCTGGTAATCGGCCAGCTCCAGCGGGCCGATCTCGATACGCACGCACGACTGGTAGTCCCAGACGCGGTTGCCGGCGACGCTGCTCTGGCCCAGCTGGGCGTTCTGCCGGCCCAGGCGCGTGCACTGCTCGGGCGCCAGTTGCAGCCAGCGCCCGGCGAACTGAGTTACGGTGAACGTCAGGCCGAAGTAGAAGCACAGCATCGCCTGCAGGTTCTGCGGGTTGCGCGGGCGCTGGGTGAACAACCCGGCGAAATGGCTGAACAGCTCGTGGCGCAACCCCGTGCCGGCTTCGCCGAACTTGCGCTTCTGGCCTTGCTCGCCGAAGCCCACCAGGTTGAGCAGGTAGCGTTCGAAGTCCGAGGCGCCGTTGCGCTCATGCTCGATGTGGAACCGGTACTTCTGCCAGGCCTGGTAGAACAGCGCGACCATGCGGTGGGAGAACAGGTCCAGGAACGCGTGCGCGGCATCGTCGCGGTACTGGATGTGACGGTTCATCAGCAGCTCGGTGTAGGGCCGCGGCAGCACGCCCGACGGGCCCACCAGGCCCATGAAGGTCACCTGCACCTCGGACAGCGGCTGGCCGTTGATGTTGCTGCGCTCGGCGCGCTCGAACTTCAGTTCGCTGACTTCGCTGACTGGGAAGTTCAGCGACAGCTGCGAGCGAAAACGCAGCGGGTCTTCATGCGGCCGGGTTTCCGGGTCGATACGCCCGGCACGGCTGTAGTGCAGGCGCAGCAGCCGTACCAGTTGGAAGAATTCGAACCGGTAGGGCTCCGCGCGTGCCTGGTCGATCAGACCAGGGGTTGATCGCCGGTTCTGGCTGGCCATTGTACGATTCTCTTTTCCCGCTGACGGGTACGCAGGGTGAGTTGGGTGAAGCTGTTGACGGTGCAGTACTGGCTGAAGAAGTGGTCGAGGATCTTGCCGAACAGGAACACGCCGCTGCCGATGTACTGGCTTTCGTCCAGTTCCAGAGTGATGCCCACGCCGCGCACGAAATTCGGCCGCGGGTGGCCGATGCGCGCCACCACCGGTTCGCTCTTGATCGACAGGATGCCGCTGATCTGCTTGCGCACGGCCGATGTGCGCCGGTAGTTGTAGAGGCTGAGCATTTCCTGCAGCACCTCCTTGCCATTGGCCACCAGCGACAGGTGGTTCAGCGACAGGTGCGAGACCAGCCGCCAGATCAGGCCTTCGCCCAGGGGCACGCGGGCCGTGGCGGTGGGTTTGCGCAGCATGCGGATGCTGTCGACCACGCCGTCCTGGTCGAGGCTGAAGTCGCTCTGGTTGCCGCCGTAGCTGAGCAGTTGCGGCAAGTCGCGGTTGCTGCAGGTCAGGGCGATGCTCAGGGTGTCGTTGCTGGTGTCGATCAGGTCCAGCTCGCGGTCGACCACGCGGATCAGCATGTCGGTGCCGCCCTGGCTGCCGCGCCGTGACGGTTGCCGGCGGCCGATCCAGTAGCAGGCATCCGGGCCCAGCTCACCGCGCGGTTCGAAGAATGGGTTGCAGGCGCTGACCGTGTCTTTGCCAGCCAGCTTGCGCACCCGCAGCACGCGGTCGATCGACACCACTTCGGCGTTGCCTTGCAGGCGCACGTCCGGGGTCACCGGATATTCGGGCAGCGCGTGGGTCAGCTTGATCGGCTCGGCCTGATGCTTGAACAGGTTGATGATCGGCGTACAGCCGAGCTTGAAGTTGTTGCGGCCGATGTTCTGCGCCAGGCGTACCAGGCGCTCGCCCAGCTCGAAGTGGGCGAAGTAGAAGTTGATCTCCAGCGTGCGCAGGTCACGCCCGGCCAGGCTGCGCTTGAGCCCGCCGATGTCGAAGAACATGAACTTGTCGGGGAAGGTGAAGTAGTCATGCAGCAGGCGGTAGCCGGCGAACGAGCGCGACGAGTAGTCGACCAGGCCATCGGCGGCTTCGAAACCCACGGCCTGCAGGGCATCGGCGGGCAGGCCGATCTCGCGGCGCTGGCCATTCTCGGTGAAGCTCAGGGTGGCCTTGGCCAGGTTGTTGAACAACAGTTCGTACAGTTGCAGCATCAACGTGCTTTCGCCGTCGAGGAAGAACCGCAGCGAGTGGATGTCCAGCTGGCCGAAGTGCTGGTCAGTGGTCGCCGCCAGGGCGATTTTCAGGTGGGCGACCAGGTCGGCGCTGTGGCCGTTGAACACCGAGCGTTCGAGTTCGACGAACGCGGCATCCTGGACCGCGACGGGCCACAGTTGTACCGGGTAGCAGGTGCGGAACCGGCAGGCGACACCGTCGACAACGCGCGAAGCGATTTCGCTGTGGCGCTCGATGGTATGGCAGCCGGTCAACGCCGCCCGGTTGCCGGCGCAGAACTCGGCGATCGACAACGCCGGGGTAGGGCGCAGGTAATGCGGGTAGAGAACTTCGAGGAAGGCTTCGACGATTTCCGGAAACTCGTCATCGAGCTTTTTATGAATCCGTGCCGAAAGGAACGAAAACGCTTCGATCAGGCGCTCGGTGTGCGGGTCTTCGCAGTTGTCCCCTTCGATCAGCAGGCGCGAGGCGATTTTCGGGTACTCGCGCGCAAATTCCTGCCCGAGGTAGCGCAGGTGCGAGAGTTCCTTTTCGTAGTAGGGCAGCAGATCGTCGAGCATCAGTTGAGGTTCTGCACTTTGTATTCTTGGGTATTGACCTGGAGTACCGCATCGAAGGACACCTGGCGCGTGGCGTCCTGCAGGTGCAGCACCGCATCGACCCGGAAGGTCAGCATGCGGTGGCCCACTTGCTGGTTCATCAATTGCACGCGCACCGCGCGAAAGCGTTTGTCGCCCACGCTGATGGCGCGTTCCAGCTGCGCCTGGATCAACCGCCGGTCCTCGGGGTTGAGCACGCCCTTGCTGGTGAAGTCGGGCATGCCGTACTCAAGGATGCTGCCGGCCAGTTGCGGATGGCTGCCCAGGCGCTCGGCGACCAGGCACTGGCGGGTATTGACCAGCACCTCGAGGTCGCGGATCAGGCTGGCCTTGTAATCGGCCAAAGAGCACAGGCGCCCGGACACCGCCTCGCTTGCCTGATGCGGTACATCATCGAGCAAGCGATCGAGCAGCGTGGGTACCAATTGGTAGTGACGGCTCATGGGTGAACTGCGCCTTCCTGGCCTGGGTTCGATCAGCTACGGGTGGATTGCGGAAGTTCGGCGACCAGACGCAGCGAGGCGGTCAGTTCGTCGAGCTGGTAGTGCGGGCGCAGGAACGCCACAGCCTTGTAGGCACCCGGCTTGCCGGGCACTTCCACGACCTCGACACTGGCTTCGCGCAGCGGGAACTTGGCCTTGGCCTCCTGGCCCGCGGTGTCGTCGAGCAGCACGTAGTCAGCCAGCCATTCGTTGAGGAACGACTCGACGTCCTTGCGCGAGGCAAAGCTGCCGATCTTGTCGCGCATGATCGCCTTCATGTAGTGGGCGATGCGCGAAGTGGCGAAGATGTACTGCAGCTGCGCCGACAGGCGTGCGTTGGCGTTGGCGATGTCGGTGTTGTACTGCTTCTGCTTCTGCGCCGACTGGGTGCCGAAGAACGCGGCGTAGTCGGTGCCCTTGCAGTGCACCAGGGGGATGAAGCCCAGGTCCGACAGCTCTTTTTCGCGGCGGTCGGTGATAGCGATTTCAGTCGGGCACTTGAGCGCGACTTCGCCGTCGTCGGTCTTGAAGGTGTGGGTCGGCAGCCCTTCGACCAGGCCTCCGCCTTCCACGCCACGAATCGCCACGCACCAGCCGTAGCGCGAGAAGGCGTCGGTGACGCGCGTGCCCAGGGCGTAGGCGGCGTTCATCCACAGGTACTTGTTGTGGTCGCGGCCGTCGACGCTTTCGACGAAATTGAATTCGTCCACCGGCACGGTATCCGGGCCGTAGGGCAGGCGGCCAAGCACATGGGGCAAGGTCAGGCCGACGTAGCGCGAGTCTTCCGAGGCGCGGAACGACTTCCACTTGGCGTACTCGACGGTGTCGAAGATCTTCGCCAGGTCGCGCGGGCCGGACATGTCGGTGAACGAGTCCCAGCCGAACAGCTCGGGCGAGGCAGCCGAAATGAACGGTGCGTGGGCAGCGGCGGCGACGTGCGAGATTTCTTCGAGCAGGTACATGTCTTCGGGGCTGCGGGTGAACTCGTAGTCGCCCAGCAGCATGCCGAATGGCGCGCCGCCAAAGGTGCCGTATTCCTCTTCGTAGATTTTCTTGAACAGCGCGCTCTGGTCGAATTCGCTGGCAGCCTTCAGATCGCGCACCAGGTCTTTCTTCGAGGCGTTGAGCAGGTGAATCTTCAGCGTGGTGCTGGTTTCGGTCTGGTCGACCTGGTACTTCAGGCCGCGCCACGAAGCCTCCAGCTGCTGGAACTCGCGGGCGTGCATGATCTCGTTCATCTGCTCGGAGAGCATCGCGTCGATTTCGGCGATGCGTGCATCCAGTACCGCGATCAGGTCCTTGCTCGGCGTCAGTTCGCCTTCCAGTACCTGGCCGACCAGTTCACCGATCAGGTCGCGGGTGCGGCTGCGTTCGGTTTCCGAGCGGGCCACGCGGCTTTCGGAAATGATGCTGTCGAGCAGAGAGGCCTGCGGGGCGAAGTGCTCGACTTCGACCAGGTCGGTGTCCTGCTGCGGCAGTGCTTGTTTGTCGGTCATCGTCTGGCTCCTGCTTACTCGTTGCCGTCGGCGGCGGGGACGGCGGCCTCGCGACCGAATTCCTTGCCCAGGGTTTTCAGCTTCTCGGTGTTCTGCAGCACGTCCATCAGCAGCTCTTCGAGCTTGTCGTTGCCGCCCATCTTGTTGCGCAGGTCAGCCAGCTTGTTGCGCACTTCCAGCAGCTTGCGCAGCGGCTCGACCTGCTTGACCACGTTCTGCGGCTCGAAGTCTTCCATGCTGTTGAAGTTCAGCTCCACGCCCAGTTGGGTGCCGTTCTTGGCCAGGGTGTTGTCGACGCGGTAGGTCAGGCGCGGCTTGATGCCCTTGAGCACGCCGTTGAAGTTGTCGCGGTCGATGAACACGAACTTGCGGTCCTTGAGCTTGGGCAAGGGCTCCAGCGGGTTGCCGGAGAAATCCCCCAGCACGCCGACGACGAAGGGCAGTTCCTTTTTCTCGATCGCATCGCCGATGTCCACGTCGTAGGTGATGTGGACCCGCGGCGCGCGAACGCGGTCGAGTTTGTGCTGGGTACTTTCCTTCTTCGCCATCGTGATCTCCAATGCGAGCAATTCGCTGCGAAACTTGGCGCGGCCCGGTAGCGGGCCGCGCGTTACAGTCCTTCGATCGTCAGCAGCAGGCGCTGACGGATTTCGTCGTTCATTTCCAGGATGTTGTCGCGGCCCACCAGCTCTTCGAAACTGGTGTTGCCGGCAATCTGCGTGCTGCTGCGGATGACCGAATCGTCCGGAAGCTCCGAACGCACCGGCGCGCTGATGACGCAGAACGGCAGGTCGCCCAGGCCCTTGAGGCGCTCGAAGCTCAGGCCGAAGCGCAGGCCTTCGAACAGCCGGCCAAGGCCGGGCGACTTGCTCAGGCAGTAGAACAGCACCAGGTAGTGCACCACGAAGCGGTACAGCTCGGCGCTGCTGCGATTGGGGTCGTTGATGACGCTGCGAAAGCGCGCCAGCTCGAAGCCCTGGAAGCCCACCACCCAGCGCACTGGGCTGGTGATACGGATGACCTGGCCGCTTTCGGCCAGCACCTTGTCGTATTCGAGGGGGAACAATTCGGGGGTGGTGCTGATGAGGTTGAGCGGCACGTCCAGCTCGCTCACCAGCTGGAAAGGGGAGGCTGAGCCGATGCGCTCGTAGAGTTCGATAAGCGACTGGAAGTGGCCCTGGGTTTCGCGCCCGCTGCTGCGTTGCGCGCCCTGCAGGTATTCGCCGAACAGCGTTTGCGGACGGATCAGCGGGGCCACGGTGGCGAGGTAATCCGACGCCTGCGCCTTGAGCGCATCGGAAATAGCCCGCGTCTGGCCACGCAGCCTGATCAGTGCTTCGACATCGAATGTCTGGGTCATTGGTGCATCGTCCATGAAGCTTGCTGTTCGTCCATGTTGCGCCTTGCGCACCGACCTGAAATCGCGGTGCTGGCACATGAATATCGTGTTGCCAGTAATGTCGTGTAGGGCAGCTCGTCGTAGGAGAAGTTCCAGCGACGGCGGCGATTTTTTCCTTGTTTTGTGAACGGGTGCAATGGTGTCGCATTGCTATCGATTGATGGTTGAGGGCGCGGAAAATAGGCGATTGGCCCCGGAGGGAGTGGGTTTTGCGCGGGAAGAGTGAGCGCTGGATTCACCTCAAAATTATTTTTGAAAAAGTGAATCGCGTCGCATTTTTTGCCCGATGAACGGGTGTGTTTTCGGCTGGGCAATTGGCCATTAAATGATGGCAATGCGACGGAATACGGCGCGCCAGAGGCCTTGTAGGAGCGGATTTATCCGCGATGAAAACAACCCCGCACATGAGTAGTGCTTCACCCTGGACCGCGGATCAATCCGCCAGCAAAGACTATGAAACCCTTCCCTCTACAACGCAGTTCCACTACGTGGAACCACATTCCATTGTGCTCCCACCCCCACTCGCGCTTATCTGTCCCCAACCACGACCTGCCTTTTCCCCGTCGTGATCTCAAGCGAACAACAAAAAACGGGACCCACCCGCGCGAGGAGATTCCCCATGTCGCAGCATCAGCACATCCTGGCCTGGCTCAATGACGTGGCCAGCGACCTGCACGCCATCCGCCACGATATCCACGCCCACCCCGAACTCGGTTTCGAAGAAAGCCGCACCTCAGCCCTGGTCGCGTCCTTGCTGCAGCAGTGGGGCTATGAAGTGCACACCGGCATCGGCAAGACCGGTGTGGTCGGTGTGCTGCGCAATGGCAGCAGCCCACGCAAGCTGGGCCTGCGCGCCGACATGGACGCGCTGCCGATCATCGAGGCCACCGGCGCCGCATACAGCAGCCGCCACCAGGGCTGCATGCACGCCTGCGGCCACGACGGGCACACCACCATGCTGCTGGGCGCGGCGCGCTACCTGGCGGCGACGCGGCAGTTCGATGGCACGCTGACGCTGATCTTCCAGCCGGCCGAGGAGGGCCAGGGCGGGGCAGAGGCGATGCTGGCCGATGGCTTGCTGGAGCGCTTCCCCTGCGATGCGCTGTTCGGCATGCACAACATGCCGGGGCTGCCGGCGGGGCACCTGGGCTTTCGCGAGGGGCCGATGATGGCGTCGCAGGACTTGCTCACGGTGACCATCGACGGCGTCGGCGGGCATGGCTCGATGCCGCACCTGACGGTCGACCCGCTGGTGGCGGCGGCCAGTGTGGTGATGGCGCTGCAGACGGTGGTGGCGCGCAATATCGATGCCCAGGAGGCGGCGGTGGTGACGGTCGGGGCGCTGCAGGCGGGGGAGGCGGCCAACGTCATTCCGCAACAGGCGCTGCTGCGCCTGAGCCTGCGTGCGCTGGATGCGAAAGTGCGGGCGCAGACGCTGGAGCGGGTGCGGGCAATCATCACCCAGCAGGCCGAGAGCTTTGGCTGCACCAGCACCATCGAGCACCGCCCGGCCTACCCGGTGCTGGTCAACCATGCTGCGGAAAACGCCTTTGCCACCCAGGTCGGGGTCGAACTGCTCGGCGCCGAGGCGGTGGATGGCAACACCCGCAAGCTGATGGGCAGCGAGGACTTCGCCTGGATGCTGCAGCGCTGCCCGGGCGCTTACCTGTTCATCGGCAACGGTGAAAAACGGCCGATGGTGCACAACCCTGCCTACGACTTCAACGACGACATCCTGCTGACCGGCGCGGCCTACTGGGGCGCGTTGGCGGAACGCTGGCTCGCGCCGGCCTGACCTTCCTGTATTGACCACTGCCGCTGGAACCTGGGCGCGACCGCGCCTGGGCGATCACTTGAACGTTGCTGGCCAACCGAAATGGAGTGTTCCGCATGCAGATTTCCAATACAGGCGCGTCGCGTACCCGGCAAGTGGTCGCGGCCGTCATCGGCAATGCCCTGGAGTGGTACGACTTCATCGTGTACGGCTTCCTGGCGAGCATCATCGCCCGCCAGTTCTTCCCCTCCGACGACGAATACGCTTCGCTGCTGATGGCCCTGGCCACCTTCGGCGTGGGCTTTTTCATGCGCCCGGTGGGCGGCGTGCTGCTGGGCGTGTATGCCGACCGCAAGGGGCGCAAGGCGGCGATGCAGCTGATCATTCGGCTGATGACCGTGTCCATCGCGATGATCGCCTTCGCCCCCAGCTACCTGGCCATCGGCATGGGCGCGCCGCTGCTGATCGTGGTGGCGCGCATGCTGCAGGGCTTTGCCACCGGCGGCGAGTACGCCAGCGCCACGGCGTTTCTGGTGGAGAGTGCGCCGGCCCATCGCAAGGGGCTGTATGGCTCGTGGCAGCTGGTGGGGCAATGCCTGGCGGTGTTCTCGGGGGCGGCGATGGTCGCGCTGGTGACCCACCTGTGCACGCCCGAGGCTTTGGACAGCTGGGGCTGGCGGATTCCGTTCGTGCTCGGCTTGCTGATCGGGCCGGTGGGGCTGTGGATTCGCAAGCACATGGAAGAGCCCGAGGAGTTTCTCGAAGCGCGCAAGCAGGCCAAGGGCGAGGCGCCCGGGCTGCTGCAGGTGCTGCGTGAACATCGGCGCAGCCTGCTGGTGTCAATGGGCCTGGCCTGTGGCGCGACGGTGTCGTTCTACGTGGTGCTGGTGAACATGCCGACCTTCGCCCACAAGAACCTCGGCCTGCCGCTGGACCAGGTGCTGCTGGTGCAGATGCTCGCCGTGGGCCTGATGACCGTGGTCATCCCGCTGGCTGGCGCGCTGTCGGACCGGCTCGGCCGGCGGCCGGTGCTGATGGCCTTTACCCTGGCGTTTTTCGTGATGGTCTACCCGCTGTACGTGTGGGTGGCGGCGGCGCCGTCGATCGAGCGCCTGCTGGTGATGCAGCTGCTGCTGTGCACGGCCATCGGCGGCTTCTTCGGCCCGGCGCCGACCGCGCTGGCCGAGCAGTTTCCGGTGGCGGTGCGCTCCACCGGCGTGTCGGTGGCCTACAACGTGGCGGTGATGGTGTTCGGCGGTTTTGCGCCGCTGATCGTCACCTGGCTGAGCAAGGTGCTGGGCACGCCGGTGGCGCCGTCGTTCTACGTGCTGTTCGCCTGCCTGCTGACCCTACTGGGCACCTACTGCCTGAAAGAGGCGCCGCGCGCCGCCAAACCCGTTGCCTACAACCTTGGAGTGAAACCGTGAACGCGTTAGCCATCGACCCGATCGTCAGCCTCGACGCCGAGGCGCTGTCCCAGGCGATCAATGCCCGCCAGTATTCCTGCCGCGAAGTGATGCAGGCGTACCTGGCGCAGATCGAGCGGTTTAACCCCAAGGTCAATGCGCTGGTGTCGTTGCGTGATGCCGAGGCGGTGCTGGCCGAGGCCGACGAGCGCGACCGCGAACTGGCGCGCGGCCAGTCACGCGGCTGGATGCACGGCATGCCCCAGGCGATCAAGGACCTGGCCGCCACCGCCGGGCTGCGCACCACCCTGGGCTCGCCCCTGTTCGCCGAGCAGGTGCCGAGCGAGGATGCGATCAGCGTGGCGCGGATGCGTGCGAGCGGGGCGATCATCGTCGGCAAGAGCAACGTGCCGGAGTTCGGCCTGGGCTCGCAGAGCTACAACACGCTGTTCGGTACCACCACCAACGCCTATGACCACAGCCGCGTGGCCGGCGGCAGCAGCGGCGGGGCGGCGGCGGCGCTGGCCATGCGCCTGCTGCCGGTGGCCGACGGCAGCGACATGATGGGCTCGCTGCGCAACCCGGCGGCGTTCAACAACGTCTACGGCCTGCGCCCCTCGCAAGGCCGAGTGCCGTTCGGGCCGACGCCGGAGCTGTTCGTGCAGCAGTTGGCCACTGAAGGCCCGATGGGGCGCAGCGTGCAGGATGTGGCGCGGTTGCTGACCGTGCAGGCCGGGCACGACCCGCGTGTGCCGTTGTCGATCAACGCCGGCCCCATCGATTTCGCGGCGCAGTTGTCGCGCAGCTTCAAGGGCGCGCGGCTGGGCTGGCTGGGCGACTATGACGGCTACCTGGCGATGGACGACGGGGTCATGGCGCTGTGCGAAGCGGCGCTGGCGGATTTTGCCGAGCTGGGCTGCGAGGTCGAGGCCTGCCAGCCCGCCTTCGAGCCGGCGCGCTTGTGGCGCTGCTGGCTCACCCACCGCCACTTCCTGGTGCACGGCAACCTGGGCGCCGCCTATGCCGACCCGGCCAGGCGCGCCTTGCTCAAGCCCGAGGCGCAATGGGAAGTGGAAGGCGGCCTGAGGCTGGGCGCGCAGGACCTGTACCAGGCGTCAGTCGACCGCAGTGCCTGGTACCAGGCATTGGCCAGCTTGTTCGAGCGTTACGATTTTTTGCTGTTGCCAGCGGCCCAGGTGTTTCCTTTCGACGCAGCCGTGCCGTGGCCGCAGGTGGTTGGCGGGCGGGCGATGGACACCTACCACCGCTGGATGGAGGTGGTGATCGGCGCCACCCTGGCCGGCTTGCCGAGCATGAGCGTGCCGGTGGGCTTCAACGCCGCCGGCCTGCCCATGGGCCTGCAGATCATCGGCCCGGCCCAGGCCGACCAGGCCGTGCTGCAGCTGGCCTATGCCCATGAACAGCTGACCCGCTGGGTCGAGCGTTGCCCGCCGAGCGGCCTGCAAGCGCGCTGAAGGCCCTGGCCAGGCCCGTATCTTGCTGGGCATGATGACCATCCACGCACAGACACGGAGGTCAACTTCATGGGCACTCACATCGGTACAGCCTCCGACGGCGGTGGCGTGCGCTCGGTGGAGCGGGCGCTGGCCATCGTCGAGCTGCTGGGCGAGCACCAGGCGCTGGGGCTCGAAGAGCTGCACTACCTGACCACGCTGCCCAAGGCCACGGTGTCGCGCATGCTCGCCACCTTGCAGGAGCAGGGCTGGGTCTACCGTGGCCTGAGCGACCGGCGCTACCGCCTGTGCGCGCGGCGCCTGTTCGGCGACCGCCAGCAGCGTTTCAAGCGCCACCTGGTGGAAAGCGCAGCGCCGCTGTTGCTGGAGTTGAGCGAGCGCACGGGGTTGGTGGCGGACCTTTCGTGCTTTGACGGCGAGCGCCTGGAGGTGATGGAAAGCGCCATTCCCCAAGTGTTGCGCAAGCGCTACCCGAACAACTGCCAGATCGTCGGGCACCACGCCAGCCTGTTTCACTCGGCCATGGGCCGGGCGTGCCTGAAGGAGCTGGCGGTGGATGAGGTGCAG
Source organism: Pseudomonas sp. UBA6315 (assembly GCF_002438125.1). Taxonomy (NCBI): domain Bacteria; kingdom Pseudomonadati; phylum Pseudomonadota; class Gammaproteobacteria; order Pseudomonadales; family Pseudomonadaceae; genus Pseudomonas; species Pseudomonas sp. UBA6315. The sequence goes on along the minus strand of NZ_DJTF01000166.1, from coordinate 66,068 downwards.
CGGCTGGCGGCCCATGAGCGGGTAGGGGATGAGGGGCTCTTGCGGGATATCGAGGCCGATGCGCACAAGGGTTTCGGGCAGCGCACCGAGGGGTTCTGGGAGTATCCGGTGCGCTTGCCGTTCCTGATCCGGGCGATTGCCCTGCCGGTGCGGGTGGAGGGGCGTCTGGCGGGGAGTATCGCATTGCATTGGCCGCTGGACCAGGCACCGGTGGAGCGGGTGCTCAGCCTGCACCTGAACAGCCTGGCGCAGGCGGTGGGGGATGTGCAGCGGGCGGTGGTGAACTAGCCCCTAAAGCCCAATCGATCCCTGTGGGAGCCGGCTTGCCGGCGATGAGGCCAAAGCAGGCAGACTTGGCTTGCCGGCAATGGCCTCATCGCCGGCAAGCCGGCTCCCACAAGGGAAGGGGGGGAAACTGCAGCCTATGCGGCCATACTGCAATGACCGTCCTGGCAAAAGGCCCCACCCCATGCTGGTCGTCGAACACCTGCAAAAGTCCTTCACCACCGCCCAAGGCACCCTGCCTGTGCTGCGCGGCGTCGACCTGTCCCTGGCCCGCGGCAGCAGCCTGGCGCTGATGGGCGAGTCCGGCAGCGGCAAGAGCACCTTGCTGCACCTGGTCGCCGGCCTCGACCGCGCCGATGGCGGGCGCATCCTGATCGACGGCCAAGCCCTCGACCCGCGCGATGAATCCGCCCTGGCCCGCTGGCGGCGCGAGGGCATCGGCCTGGTGTTCCAGCAATACAACCTCATCAGCAGCCTCGACGTGGCCGCCAACCTGGCCTTCCAGGCCCGCCTGGCCGGGCGCCACGACCCGGCCTGGGCCGCGCACCTGGCGCAGCGGCTGGGGCTGGCCGAGCTGCTGCAGCGCTACCCCGAGCAGTTGTCCGGCGGCCAGCAGCAGCGCCTGGCCATCGGCCGTGCACTGGCCGGAAGGCCCGCGCTGCTGCTCGCCGACGAGCCCACCGGCAGCCTCGATGAGCACAACGGCGACGAGGTGCTGGCGCTGTTGCTGCAACTGGTCGAGGAAGCCGCCAGCACCCTGTTGATGGTCACCCACAGCCAGCGCCTGGCCGCACGCCTGCAGCAGCGCTGCGTGTTGCACCAGGGCCGGGTGCAGGCGGCATGAACAGCCTCGGCCTGGCCCTGCAGGCGCTGTGCAGCCATTGGTGGCGCCACCGCCTGCAGGGCATCAGCATCTTTACCGGGTTGTGCCTGGCCACGGCGCTGTGGGCCGGGGTGCAGGCGCTCAACAGCCAGGCCCGCAACGATTACGCCCAGGCCCGCGCGCTGCTGGCCGGGCCGGCCTACCCGCAACTGCTGGCGCGCAGCGGGCAGCGCTTCGACCAGGCGCTGTACGTGCAGCTGCGCAGGCAAGGCTGGCAGGTGACGCCCGTGCTCGAAGGGCGCTTGCAGGTCGATGCCGGGCATTCGCTCAGGGTGCTGGGCATCGAGCCGCTCAGCCTGCTGCCGGGCATGGCCGTGGCCGGTGCGCAAGCCCAAGCGTTCGACCTGCAAGCCTTCATCGGCCCGCCCGGGCAAACCCTGGTCGGCCCGGATACCTTGCGCCAACTGGGGCGCACCGTGGGCGAGCACGTGCGCACGGCAGAGGGGCAGTTGCTGCCACCCCTGGCGCTGAGTGCAAACCTTGCGCCGGGTGTGCTGGTGGTGGACATCGGCCAGGCCCAGGCGCTGCTCAAGGCGCCGGGCCAACTGTCGCGGCTCGTCACTGAGCGCGAGCAGCCTTTGCCTGCGCAGCTTGCGGCCAGCCTGAAGCTGCAGCCGGCCAGCGACGATGCCGACCTGCAGCGCCTGACCGACAGCTTTCACCTCAACCTCACGGCGCTGGGCCTGCTGGCCTTTGTGGTCGGCCTGTTCATCGCCCATGCGGCCATCGGCCTGGCCCTGGAGCAACGGCGCGGGCTGATGCGTACCCTGCGGGCCTGTGGCGTCAGCCTGCGCACGCTGCTCACGGCCCTGGCCGTGGAACTGGGGTTGTTCGCGCTGCTAGGGGGCTTGGTGGGTGTGTTCGCCGGCTACCTGATCGCCGCCTCGCTGCTGCCCGACTTCGCCTCCAGCCTGCGGGGGCTGTACGGCGCCGAGGTGGCGGGGCAACTGCATCTGCCCTGGCACTGGTGGCTGGCGGGCATGGCCGTGAGCCTGCTGGGGGCGCTGCTGGCCGGCTTCGACAGCCTGCTGCGCGCGGCGCGCCTGCCGCTGTTGGGGCTGGCCCAGCCGCAGGCCTGGCGCCTGGCACAACTGCCGTGGCTGCGGCGCCAGGCCCTGGCGGCCGGCGTGTTGCTGCTTGCAGCCCTGGGCTGCGGCTATTTCGGCAACAGCTTGCCCTACGCGTTCGCCTTGCTTGCCACCTTGCTGCTGGGGGCGGCGCTGTTGTTGCCCGGGCTGCTGGCACTGCTGCTCGCTGGCGCTGCGCGTTTGGCGCGGGCGCCCCTGGCCCAGTGGTTCGTGGCCGACAGCCGGCAACAGCTGCCGGCCCTGAGCCTGGCGTTGATGGCGTTGTTGCTGGCATTGGCAGCCAGCGTCGGGGTGGGCGGGATGACCGAGGGCTTTCGCCGCACCTTCATCGGCTGGCTCGACCAGCGCCTGGCGGCGGATTTGTATGTCACGCCACGGGACAGCGAGCAGGCGCAACGGCTCTACGCCCAGTTGCGCGACGACCCCGCCGTCAGCGCCGTGCTGCCGAGCTGGCGGGTGGAGTGGCGGCTGCAGCACTGGCCGGTGCAGGTGCAAGGGGTGGTCGACCATCCGTTCTACGCACGCCACTGGCCGTTGCTGGCCAGCACGCCGGATGCCTGGGCGCAGCTCGCCTCGGGCCAGGGCGCCATGCTCAGCGAGCAACTGGTGCGGCGCCTGGGCCTTGCCCTGGGCGAGCGCGTGACGTTGCCCGGCGAGCCGCCGCAGGCCATGACGCTGGTGGGCATCTACGCCGACTACGGCAACCCCAAGGGCCATGTACTGGTCAACGCCGACTGGCTGCGTGCCCATGCCCCGGCCGCCAGCCTGGCCGGCCTGAGCGTGCTGGCGCAGCCGGGGCGGGTGGCCGCGCTGGAGCAGCAGCTGCAGCAACGCTTTGCCCTGGAGGACAACCAAATCGTCGAGCAGGCCCAGCTCAAGGCCTGGTCGACGGCGATCTTCAGCCGCACCTTCGCCGTCACCGCCGCCCTGAACAGCCTGACCCTCGGCGTGGCAGCGGTGGCGCTGTTCATCAGCCAGCTCACCCTCGGCCAGCGCCGCCTCGGGCAACTGGCGCCCTTGTGGGCGCTGGGTGTGCCGCGCCGCTGGCTGGGCTGGCTGTGCCTGGGCCAGGCGCTGCTGCTCAGCGCCTTCACCGTGCTCCTGGCGCTGCCCTTGGGCCTGCTGCTGGCCTGGTGCCTGGTGGCGGTGGTGAACGTGCAGGCGTTTGGCTGGCGCTTGCCGTGGCAGGTGTTCCCCGGGCAACTGCTGCAACTGGCGGCGCTGGGCATGCTCACCAGCCTGCTCGCCAGTGCCTGGCCGTTGTGGCAACTGGCGCGATGCCAGCCCCGGCAATTGCTCCGGCAGTTCTCCGATGAAGCGTGAAGCCTGGCTGCTGCTGGCCTGCCTGCTGCTGGCCGGGTGCGACGCGCCTGCGCCGGCGGCCAAGGGCTATGCCGGCCTTGGCAGCGAGGCGGGGGCATTCAGCCAGGTAACGCCCGGCGTGCCGCTGGTGTTCCCCCGCGACCACGGCGCCCATGATGGCTATCGCATCGAATGGTGGTACGTCACCGCCAACCTCGAAGACGCCCAGGGCCGAGCCTGGGGCGCGCAATGGACGCTGTTCCGCTCGGCCCTGCGCCCGGGGCCGGAAACCCACGACTGGCACAGCCCGAACCTGTGGATGGGCCATGCGGCGCTGACCGGGCCAGGCGGCCATCAGGTCGCCGAAACCCTGGCCCGGGGCGGGGTGGGCCAGGCGGGGGTGACGGCCGCGCCGTTTCAGGCCTGGATAGATGACTGGTCACTGCAAGGGGCGCCAGGCGTCGAGCGTTTGCGCATGCGTGCGCGTGGGCAGGGCTTTGCCTACGATCTGCAGTTGGCCAGCGACAAACCGCTGGTGCTGCATGGCCTGCAGGGTTACAGCGAAAAATCCGGCAAGGGCCAGGCGTCGTACTACTACAGCCAGCCGTTCTACCAGGTGACTGGCGAGGTTGAGCGCGCAGGCCAGCGCATTGCCGTCACAGGCCAGGCCTGGCTCGACCGCGAGTGGAGCAGCCAGCCCTTGGCGGCCGGGCAGCGGGGCTGGGACTGGTTCTCCTTGCATCTGCAGGGCGGCGCCAAGCTGATGCTGTTCCAGGTGCGTGAGGACAAGGGCCAAGCCTATCGCGCCGGGACCTGGGTCGATGCCCAGGGGCAGTCGCAGGCGTTGCAGGGTGCGCAGATCGAGCTCACGCCGCTGGCCTGGGCGCGTCAGGCCAATGGCAAGCAGGTGCCCACGCGCTGGCGGGTGCAGGTGCCGTCGCAGCGGGTGGATGTCGAGGTCGAGGCGCTTGAGCCCAAGGCCTGGATGAACACGCGGTTCGCGTACTGGGAAGGGCCGGTGCGGGTGAAGGGGAGTGAGGCGGGGCGGGGGTATCTGGAGATGACGGGGTATTGAGCGTTTGGAGTACAAATGTTCTCTTGGGGTGTTCGAAGGATTGCGAGGCCACCCTAAGCCCTAGTGGGAGCGGGCTTGCCCCGCGAACACCGGCAAAGCCGGTGCCATCCACCGCGCCGCCTGTTTCGCGGGGCAAGCCCGCTCCCACAAGAGTGGATATTGACCTTTGGATCAATGCCCGCCTTTCATCCGCCGCGCCACCAGATAGATACCCAAGCCCACCAGCGCCGCCACCGCGCCAATGTACCCGGTGCTGGTCCACCCCAGCCCGGCACTGATGGCCATGCCTCCAAACCACGGCCCCAGCGCATTGGCCAGGTTGAACGCGGCATGGTTGGACGCCGCCGCCAGGCTCGGCGCCTCATGGGCAATGTCCATCAAACGGATCTGCAACGGCGCCGCCAGCGCAATCATGGTGCCGACCAGCCCGATCCCCAGCAACAGGCTCCACAGCGCCTGGGCCGCGAAGGTGAAGAACAGCAGCACCGCCATCGACCACACCAGCACCATGCCCACCGCGCGGAACTGGTAACGGTCGAACAGCTTGCCCCCGGCAATGTTGCCGATGATGCCGCCCACGCCGAACGCCGCCAGGCCGAACGGGATCCACTGCGGCGCCACCTGGGTCACCTGCAGCATGGTCGGCGCCAGGTAGCTGAACACGCAGAACATGCCGGCAAAGCCGATGGACGCAATGCCCAGCGCCATCCACACCTGGGGCAGGCGGAAGGCCTGCAGCTCCTTGCGCGGGTCGCTGCGGGGTTCATCGTGGGGTTGCGGGACATAGCGCCACACCAGGGCAATGGTGCACAGGGCGATCGCCCCCACCAGCACGAACGCCGAGCGCCAGCCGAAGAACTGCCCGAGGAAGGTGGCGATCGGGTTGCCCAGCAGCATCGCCAGGGTCAGCCCCATCATCACCCGCGCCACGGCGCCCGCGCGCTGGTTGCTCGGCACCATGCTCGAGGCCACCACCGCGGCAATGCCGAAGTACGCCCCGTGGGGCAGGCCGCTGATGAAGCGAAAGGCCACCAGCCCGGCAAAGGACGGCGCAAAGGCCGTGGCCAGGTTGCCGATGGCGTACAGCGCCATCAGCAGCAACAGCAGGTGCTTGCGCAGCAGCTTGGCGCCGAGGATCGCCAGCGCGGGCGCGCCCACCACCACGCCCAGTGCATAGGCGCTGATGGCATGGCCCACCTGCGGCTCGCTCAACTGCAGGTTGCCGGCGATATCGGGCATCAGGCCCATGATCGCGAACTCGCCGGTGCCAATGGCAAAGCTGCCCAAGGCCATGGCCGCTTCCATCTTGCCCACTGCGCCTTTGCTGGCGGCGAGCGGGGGTAATTGCTGAACAGACATCGGGATCCTTACTGAAACTGGCTGAAACGTTCAACGCGCGATGATAGACGACATGCCTGCGCGCTGTAACATTTTGCATTAATTGCCGGCGCTCATAAAATGGCTGCATCAATCCGCCGGTTTCCGAGTGCGCGCCCATGGCCATCAACTTCGACCTCAACGACCTGCAGGCCTTCCGTGCAGTGGTCGAGCAAGGCAGCTTTCGCAAGGCCGCCGAGGCGGTGCGCATCTCGCAGCCGGCGCTGAGCCGGCGCATCGACAAGCTCGAAGACGCCCTGGGCGTGCGCTTGTTCGAGCGCACCACGCGCAAGGTCAGCCTGACCCAGGCCGGGCGCGGCTTCATGCCCAGCGTCGAGCGCTTGCTCGACGACCTGGACAACGCCCTCCTGGGCATCAGCGAAGTGGCCTCGACGCGGCTCGGCCAGGTCACGGTGGCCTGCGTGCCGTCGGCGGCGTACTACTTCATGCCGCGGGTCATCGCCCACTACCACCAGCAGTTTCCACGGATCAAGGTCAAGGTGCTCGATGCCAGCGCCCACGAGGTGCTGAGCGCGGTGGTCGATGGCGAGGCGGATTTCGGCCTGAGCTTCATGGGCACCCAGGAGGCCGATGTCGACTTCGAGCCCCTGGTGCAGGAGCACTATGTGCTGGCGTGCCGGCGCGATCACCCGCTGGCCGTGCGCAGCAGCGTCAGCTGGCAGGAGTTCTACCAGCAGGCCTACATTTCCCTGGGCAAGACTTCCGGCAACCGCTTCCTGCTCGACCAGGCGCTGGGCGGCATCGTGCCCCAGCGCCAGAGCATCTGCGAAACCCGCCACGTCACCACCATGATCGGCCTGGTCGAGGCCGGGCTGGGCGTGGCGGCGGTGCCGGCAATGGCGATGCCGGCGGCCGATCACCCGATCCTCACCTCGGTGGCCCTGGTTGAGCCCCAGGTGCTGCGCAGTGTCGGCCTGATCAAGCGCCGGGGCCGTACCCTGACCCCGGCGGCATTGGCGCTGGAGCGCCTGGTGGTGGACATGAAGGTCGAGGTCAGCGGCTGACCGAGTCCAGCCCGGTGGCCTGCACGGCCTGTTGGGCCGCAGGCGCGGCCAGGTAGGCAAGCAGTGCCCTGGCCTGTTGCGGATGGTCGGCATTGACCGGGATGCCTGCGGCAAAGCGCGTGACCGATTGCACGGCCTCCGGCAGCTTGCCGACGAAGCTCACCCCCGGCACCGGCAACAGCTCGCTGACCTGCTGCAAGCCAACCTGGTAACTGCCCTTGGCCACCTCCATGGCCACCGGGGTCTTCACCACCCTGCTGGCCTTGGGCGCGAGCTGTTGCTCGATGCCCAGCCGCTTGAACAGCTGGTTCTGCACGTACAGGCCGCTGGCGCTGTCCGAGTAGGCCACCGACTGGGCGGCCAGCAGGGTGTTCTTCAAGGCCTCCACGCTGGCGATATCCGGCTTGGCTGCGCCAGCGCGCACCACCATGCCGATGCGCGAATCGGCCAGCTCCACCCGTGAGGCCGGGTCGACCTTGCCCTGGCGGATCAGCTCATCGAGCGCATAGCCGACCATGATCACCACGTCGGCCTTCTCGCCACGGGCCAGCCGATTGGGGATTGCCTCCGGCGCCTGGCCCATCGACGGGCCCAGGGCGGTGTCGAGGGTGTTGCCGGTGGCGGCCGCGAACTTCGGGCCCAGTGCCTGGTAGGCCGCGGTGAACCCGCCGGAGGTCATCACCCGCAGCTGCTCGGCGTGGGCGGTGCCGGCGAGGCTTGCGCAGGCGAGCAGGGCAAGGCTGTGCAGTAGAGTGCGCATGCTCATGCTCCTTCAGGCCACTGCCGGTTGCAGTTGGCCGCGCGACTTGCGGTAGAGGAACAGCGTCGCAGCCAGCGCGCAGAGCGCGGCAAAGCTCATCCAGTAGCCGGGGGCGGCCTTGTCGGCGGTGTACTGGATCAGGAAGGTCGAAATCGCCGGGGTGAAGCCGCCGAACACCGCCGTGGCCAGGCTGTAGGCCAGGGAGAAGCCCGCCACCCGCACCTCGACCGGCATGATTTCGGTGAGCGCAGGGATCATCGCGCCGTTGTACAGGCCATAGATGAACGACAGCCACAGCAGCACCAGCAGCATGTGCATGAAGCTTGGCGCATTGACCAGGAACGTCAGCGCAGGGTAGGCGCTGGCCAAGGTCAGCAGGGTCATGGCGATCAGCACCGGCCGGCGCCCGATGCGGTCGGACAGCGCGCCGCCCAGCGGCAGCCAGATGAAGTTCGACACCCCCACCAGCAAGGTCACCAGCAGCGCATCGGCGGTGCTCAGGTGCAGCACCGTCTTGCCGAAGGTGGGTGCATACACGGTGATCAGGTAGAACGCGGTGGTGGTCAGCGCCACCATCAGCATGCCGGCCAGCACCGTCGCCCAGTGCTGCAGCAGGGTGCGCAGCACCTCGGCCATGGCCGGGCGGTGCTTGCGCGCGGCGTATTCCTCGGACTCCTGCAGGTTGCGCCGCAGCAGGAAGATGAACGGCACGATCAGGCAGCCGACGAAGAACGGAATGCGCCAGCCCCAGTCGGCGATCATCGCCGCTGGCATCCACTGGTTCAGGGCGTAGCCCAGGGCCGCGGCGACGATGATTGCCACCTGCTGGCTACCCGACTGCCAGCTGGTGAAGAAGCCCTTGTTGCCGGGCGTGGCGATTTCCGCCAGGTACACCGACACACCGCCCAGCTCCGCACCGGCCGAAAAGCCCTGCAGCAGCCGCCCGAGCAGCACCAGGGCCGGGGCGAGCAGGCCGATGGATTCGTAGCCGGGCACCAGCACGATGAGGATCGTGCCGCTGGCCATGATCGACAGGGTCACGATCAGGCCTTTGCGCCGGCCCACCTCGTCGATGTAGGCACCCAGCACCACGGCGCCCAGCGGGCGCATCAAGAAGCCTGCGCCGAACACGGCGAAGGTCATCATCAGGGACGCGAATTCACTGCTGGCAGGGAAGAACACCGCCGCAATCTGCGTGGCGTAGAAACCGAAGAGGAAGAAGTCGAACTGCTCGAGGAAGTTGCCCGACGTGACCCGGAAGATCGCGCCGGCGCGGGAGCGCCCGGAGGCGGTTGCTGCTGTCATTGCCTGTACTCCATACCGCTTTTGTGACGTGCGCCGCTGGGACGGCGCACGGTTCTTATAGGCGGACGAGGGTGCTACAGGGCCATTGATTAGAGAATTGCATTGTTCGCATCGATTGATGCCCAGCGCGGATCAATCTGCCATCTGCAACTCCGGCAGGCTCACGCGAAACGCCTTGGTCAGCCCCAGCAGGCAGATGAAGCCCACGCCCAGCCAGCACAGGCCGATGGTGAACGACATGCTCGACAAGCTGGTCCACAGCCACAGCGTGCTGAGGAACCCCAGGGCCGGGATGGCGCCGTACAGCAGGTAGTTGCGCGCACCGCGCAGCTTCTGGTTGAGCAGGTAGTGCTTGACCACTGCCAGGTTGACCGCCGAGAACGCGAACAGCGCACCAAAGCTGATCATGTTGGCGACCGTGTCCAGGGTGATGAACAAGGCGACCAGCGACAGCGTGCTGACCAGCATGATCGCCGTGGCCGGCACGCGCTTTTTCGTCACCAGGCGGCCGAACACCCGTGGCAGCGCACCGTCACGCCCCATGGCGAACAGCACCCGCGAAACGCTGGCCTGGGACACCATCGCCGAGGCGAAGCAACCGGCCACATAAGTGGCGGTAAAGCCGGTCACCAGCAGCTCGCCGCCAACCCGGCGCATCACGTCCACCGAGGCCGAGTCCGGGTCGGCGAAGCTGGCCCACTCGGGGAACACCTGCTGGGCGAAGTACGACACCAGCAGGAACAACAGCCCGCCGATCACCGACACCGCCATGATCGCCTGGGGGATGCGCTTGGTCGGGTTGCTGGTTTCCTCGGCCATGGTCGACACCGCATCAAAACCCAGGAACGACAGGCACAGCACCGCGGCACCGGCCATCACCAGCGGCACGCTGAAGCCCTCGTGGTGGAACGGTGCCAGCAGCGACACCGGCGCCGCCTGCTCGCTCAGGTTGCGCACCGACAAGGCGACGAACACCACGATGAACACCAGCTGCGCCACCACCAGCAGCCAGTTGACCCGGGTGATCGACTCGATGCCGATCAGGTTGAGGAAGGTGACCAGGGCAATCGAGCCCAGCACCCACACCCAGGCATGCACGGCGGGGAAGTATTCGGACATGTAGATGCCGATCAGCAGGTAGCTGAGCAGCGGCAGGAAGATGTAGTCGAGCAGCAGGGTCCAGCCGGCGATGAAGCCGAAGTGGCTGCCAAAGGCCTTGCGCGTGTAGGTGTAGACGGAGCCGGAGTAGGGGTGGGCCTGGACCATGCGCCCGTAGCTGTAGGCGGTCAGCAGCATGGCGGCGAGGGTCAGCATGTAGGCGGTGGGCAGGTGGCCCTTGGTCATCTGGGTGACCAGCCCGTAAGTGGTGAAGACTGCCAGGGGCACCATGTACGCCAGGCCGAACAGCACCAGCGCGGTCATGCTCATGGACTTTCTGAAGCGGCCTGAAGCGGCCGGTTGCGACGCAGGGTGATGGGCAGGGGCAGAGTCTGTATTTGTTGTTGTATGCATTGCTAACTCCTGAAATGGAATGCAGGACGCCGCAGTAGGCGAGCGGGCTCGCTACTGGTCTTGGGAGTTCGATCAGGGACGGGTCAGGGGTGGGGCGGGAGAATGCTCCCACACTCCGGGGGTGGCAGAAATCACCCTTTGGGGGGAGCAAATGCCTTGAAGAAGACAGTTGCTCCCACAGGTAGATGTGAGCTGCTTGCCGATTCGCTAGCCCAGCAGGCTCTCCAGGTTGGACAGGATCGAGGCTGCGTCGTAAGGCTTGCGCACCACCGGCACATGCTTGAGGTGCGCAGGAATGCTGACGCTGTCGCCATACCCGGTGGCGAACAGGAACGGTATGCCCAGGCGGGTCAGTGCGTCGGCCACGGCGATGGAGGTGCCGGTGCCCAGGTTGATGTCCAGGATCGCCACATCCGGCTCATGGCTGGTCAACAGCTTCAGCGCCTCGGCTTCGGAGCTGGCGGTGATGACGTCGTCGATCTGCGCATCGGCCAGAATCTGCTCCAGGCCCACGGCGATCACCAGCTGGTCTTCGAGAATCAGCACGCAGGCATCCACCAGCGCTGCGCAGTCGGGCAGCGCGGCGGGGACGGCGACGGTCGGGTTGTCGTGGCTGAAGTCCTCGACCAGGGTCAGGTGCCTGGCCGGGATCTTGAACACGCCATACAGGCCCTCCGGCCGGTACTCCACGGTGCTGCTGCCGCCCAGGTCGAAGGGGATGCTGCGCTCGATCAGCACCGAGCCAAAGCCGCTGCGGCTTGGCGGGCGCACGCTGGGGCCGCCGCGTTCGCACCAGATGATTTCGCAGGCGCCGCCGGCATCCACCGCCCAGGTCACCGACAGCCTGCCGCCGGCACGCGACAGCGCGCCGTACTTGGCGGCGTTGGTGGCCAGCTCGTGCAGCACCAGGGCCAGCACCGAGTAGGCCCGAGCATCGACGAGCAAGGCCGGGCCGTGCAGCTCCAGGACCTCGGCCGAGGTGCGATAGGGTGACAGTTCAGCTTCGAGCAAGGTGGCGAAGCGCCCGCCGCCGTCACCGCGCACGACCTGGTCGTGGGCCAGCGACAACGCCTGGATGCGGCCCTTTAGGGTGGCCACGTAGTTGTTCAGGCTCTGGTTCTCCGAGGCCGGGTGGGCCACCAGCGCGCCGATCAGCGAGAGGATGTTCTTGACCCGGTGGTTGAGCTCCTCGTTGAGCATGCGCTGGCGCACGTCGGCCTTGGAGCGCTCGTCGGCCAGCAGCTCGCTGTTGTGCAGGACCACTTCGACGATCGCGGCGCGGATCGCTTCGCCAAACTGGCGGTCCTGTTCGCTCCAGGGCAAGGCGTGCAGGTGCACGGTCTGCTTCCACACGGCAAAGCTCTTGCGCGGCGTCAGGCGTTCGCCCAGCGGGCCGCTTTCGTAGGTCTTGTTGGGGTCGCCCGCCCAGTCCAGGGTTTCCACCAGCTCCTTGCGAAACAGCATGAGGTAGTCCCTGGGGTGCTGGGACATCGGCACGATCAGCACGCCCGACACCTCGACGGCGTAGCCTTGGGCCGCGGGGTGGGCCATCGACAGGCTGTTGGAAGCCCAGGTACGCCCCTCGGCGACACTTTCGGCAAAACTCAGCAGGCCGGGTATCGCCGCCTTGGGCGGGGTCAGGCCGTCGGCCGACCAGCGCCCCTGCAGCGCCATGCCGATGCCATCGCAAGGGATCAGCGCCTTGAAGTCGGCCAGGCGCGAGCGCAGCAGCGCTTCGATGTCGTCGGTGCGGTGGGCGTCGCGCAGCAGGTTGTCGAGCACCTGGCGTGCATGCGCGGCGGCTTGCAGGGTGTGCCTGGCGCGCAGGGTCTGCAGGTGCAGGGAGAAGAATTCGCCGAACATTTCCGCTGCCACCCGTTGGCCCATGGCCAGGCTGCGCGGTGCGTAATGGTGGCAGGCAATCAGGCCCCACAGGGCACCGTCGACGATCACCGAAATGGACATCGAAGCGCCCACACCCATGTTGCTCAGGTACTCGCAGTGGATCGGCGAGACGCTGCGCAGGTGCGCGTAGGAGAGGTCCAGCGGCTCGCCGGAGAGGTCCAGCACCGGCACGATGGGCACGGTCTTGAAGCGCGCATCGGAAATGATCCGTACCGGGTTGCGCAGGTACAGCGCACGGGCCTGCTGGGGGATGTCCGAGGCCGGGAAGTACTGCCCCAGGAAGCTTTCCAGGCCGCTGCGCCTGGCCTCGGCCACCACTTTGCCGGCGCCGTCGGCGCCCAGCTGGTAGATCATCACCCGGTCGTAGCCGAGCAGGGCGCGCACGCGCCGGGCCGTGTCCTGGATCAGCTTGTCCGAGCGCTCGATATCGCGCAGCTGGGCGATCACCGTGCGCACCAGCTCCACAGGCTCGGCGATGCTCGCGCCGGAGGGCTCGAACTCGAGGATGACCGTGCCTTTGTAGATGTGCGCCGACACGTCGAACGCCTGGCCCGAGGCGACCACCACGCCGAACGACAGCGCCGGGCGCGAGGCCTCCTTGACCCGTGCCAGCGAGTTGCGCAGGGTGTGCGCGGCTTCGCTGCCGATCACCGCTTCCAGGCGCTGGCCATTGAGCTCGCTGGCGACGCCGAGCATGGCCTGGCTGTTGGCCGAATGGCGCAGGACGATGCTGGCCGAGGCGTTGCAGGCCAAGAGGCAGCCGTGCGGCTGGATGCTGCCAGGAATCTGGATGGGTTCGCGGTCACAGTTGGTCAAGTTGACCTGAGGTAGCACAGTCATAGGTTCCTGCCGGTTTCCCAAAGACCGGCTGCCTGAGTGACTGCCGAACATTTTCAGGTAAACGAAGTAGTTACATTCATGTTCAGTCTCGGAGTCTAGCTGGCGTGCCTGCCTTCGTCACCGCCAAGGCACTGCGCACCACTGCCAGAAGCTGTGGGAGCGGGCTTGCCCCGCGAACACCGGCGCAGCCGGTGCCACCCATCGCCTGCCTGCTTCGCGGGACAAGCCCGCTCCCACAAAGGCCTGCGCTACCCTGAAACTGTTACAAATGATATGCGGCATACCCTAAGACGCTGGTGCGCAACGTAACGCCCGTAACGTCCGCGCCGGTGTACCCCTCTCTCCTGTGGGAGCCGGCTTGCCGGCGATAGGGCCGGAACAGGCGGCAGATTCGGTTTTGTCTGCACCGGCCTCATCGCCGGCAAGCCGGCTCCCACAGGGGAGTGGGGTGGCATAGACCAGTGAATGTTACGAATGGTATGGGGAATACCATCAGACGCTGGTGCGCAACGCAACACCCGTAACACCCTCGCCGGTGTACCATCCCGCCACCGTAAACACAGCCCCGCAATCAGGAGACGCAATGATCAAGATCGGCGATGCACTGCCCGATGTGACCCTCTACCAGTACAGCGATGGCCAAGGCAGCTGCCCGCTGGGCCCGCAGGCGTTTTCCCTGCGTGAGCGCTGTGCCGGCAAAAAGGTGCTGATCTTCGGCCTGCCCGGCGCCTTCACCCCGACCTGCTCGGAGCGCCATGTCCCCGGCTACCTGGCCATGGCGCAGGCGCTGGCGGCTGCAGGCGTCGACGAAATCATCTGTGTGGCGGTGAACGATGCCTTCGTCATGCACGCCTGGGGCAAGACCTTCGCCGAACAAGGCCCGGTCAGCATGATCTCCGATGGCAATGCCGAGCTCACTGACGCCTTGGGCCTGGCCCAGGACGCCTCGGCCCGGGGCATGGGGCGACGCTCCCAGCGTTATGCCTTGCTGGCCGATGACCTGGTGGTGAAACACCTTGCCGTGGATGCGCCAGGCAAGCTTGAAGTGAGCGATGCGCAGAGCATGCTGGCGGTCGTCTAGCGTTTGCCTGTTCTGGCCCCATCGCCGGCAAGCCGGCTCCCACAGGGTTTTGGGTGGGAGCTGGTTTGCCGGCGGTCACGCTGCCGCCTTGTTTACGGCCTCGATCAACTGCGCCTTGCGCATGCGTGAACGGCCCGCGATGTTCAGGCTGCGCGCCCGCTCCAGCAACTGTTGCTTGGTCATGTCCTGCAAGCTGTGCCCAGGCCGCGGCACGCCGTGCTTGGTCGCCACCGCGCGGCGCGCAGACGATTCGCGCGCCTTGGCCTTGGCGGCGGGGCTCTTGGCCTGGCCCGAGCCGCCCTTACGCTCGCCGCCGCCCGATTGCTTGTTGACCGTCGCCCAGGCCCGCGCCTCGGCTTCGTCCTTGCTCACGCCCTTGGCCTCGTAGCCTTGCTCGATGTGCTCGGCCTTGCGTTTCTGCTTGTCGGTGTACTTGCCTTTGTCTCCACGGGGCATGGTGAACCTCCTGCGCGTCGGTGGGTTGCCGTTCTATCAGCTCTGACTGCGGCGCAGCGCCGAAAGCACCGTTCACGGCATCGATAAGCCGACAAAATGATCTATACCCAATACGGCAGTCGCTCCTGACCCGTTGCAGCACACCGCCAGGCGCAATTCCAGAACCCTGTGAACACAAGGAGTTTGTGATGGCGGATGCAAGCAAGAAAATGAGCCTGGTCGGGCTCACCACGCTGGTGACGGTGAACATGATGGGCTCGGGGATCATCCTGCTGCCCACCAACATGGCGCAGCTGGGCGCCGTTTCGCTGCTGTCTTGGGTGTTCACCGCCATCGGCTCGATGGCCATCGCCTACTGCCTGGCCCAGTGCGGGGTGTTCTGCACCCGCTCGGGCGGCTTGTCGGCCTACACCGAGGAGGCCCATGCGAAGTCGGGCTTCTTCCTCTGCTCCTACCTGTACTTTCTCTCCCTGGCCATCGCCAACGTGGCCGTGGCCATTTCCGCGGTGGGCTACATGACCGCCTTCGTGCCCTGGCTGGGCAGCGGGGCGATACCGCTGTGCGTGGGCACCATCGGGTTGATCTGGCTGACCACCATCGCCAATTTCGGCGGGCCGAAAATCACCGGCAAGATCGGCGCGTTCACCGTGTGGGGGGTGATCATTCCGGTGGCGGGGCTGAGTATCTTCGGCTGGTACTGGTTCAAGCCCGAGGTGCTCATGGCCGCCTGGAACCCCAACCAGCTGCCGATCTCCGAGGCCATCAGCAAGGCCATCCCGCTGACCCTGTGGGCGTTTCTGGGCATGGAGTCGGCGGCCCAGGCCACCGATGCCGTGGAAAACCCCCGGCGCAACGTGCCGCTGGCCTGCCTGTTCGGCACGCTGGGGGCTGCGGTGGTGTACGTGCTGTCGACCACGGTGATCCAGGGCATCATCCCCAACGCCGAGCTGGCCAAGTCCTCGGCGCCGTTCGCGCTGGTCTATGGCAGCCTGTTCGGCCCGGGGGTGGGCAGCGTGGTCATGGCCCTGGCGGTGATGGCCTGTGTCGGCTCGCTGCTGGGCTGGCAGTTCACCCTGGCGCAAACCGCCAAGATGACCGCCGACCAGGACCTGTTCCTCAAGCTGTTCGGCAAGGTCAATGCGATGAACGCTCCGGTGATCGGCATGACCGTGTGCGCCTTGCTGCAAACGGTGATGGCGCTGTCGACCATTTCCCCCGATGCCGCCGCCCAGTTCGGCAGGCTGGTCAGCCTGGCGGCGGTGACCAACCTCATCCCCTACATCACCGCGCTGACCGGCTTGCTGGTGATCATGCACAAGGCCGGGGTCAGCCCCGCGGTCTACACCCGCAACATGGTGGTGCTGCTGGTGGCCGTGGGCTACTCGCTGTACGCCTTGCACGCCTGCGGCCTGGAGGCGGTGATGGGCGGCACCCTGGTGCTGGCCATCGGTTACCTGCTGTACGGCTTCTTGGGCCAGAAGTTCACCGACAGCGCATCCACGCTCAAGCCGCCTGCGCCCTTGAGCAACAACGGCAGCAATGCCACCAGGTAGATCAGCGGCAGCTTGTAGTTGCCAAAGCCGTGGTCGCTGATCGAGTAGCCCTGGGCCAGTTGCGCCAGCGTCGACCACTGCGCGGGCCAGTGCACGGCGGCGATGGCGACCAGGGTCACGACGATCAACGCAGCGCTCGCCAGCCGGGTACCCAGGCCCAGCAGCAGGAGCAGCGGGGCGATCAGCTCGGCCCACATCGACACCTGCCAGTCGAACCCTGCGGAAAAGTGGTTGAAGGGGAAGGGGAAGTTGGCGTGGATCTGTTCGAACCAGTTCTCGCCACGCCACTTCTCCAGGCCCGATTCGAAGAACTCCCAGGCCAGGAACAGCCGCAAGGGGATGTCCCAGCCCCAGGCGGCGGCGCGGTCGAGTTGTTCGAAGCTGAGCTTGAGCGGGTTCACGGGGAATGCGGACATGGGTACCTCGGCGCTATCAATGGATGGGCCGCCAGGGTGGCAGCCGCAGTTATCCGGGATATGTCCGCTACAGGTGCTGCGTGTATCGGCGTGTAGCGCCGTGGCCATTGGCATAAATCAATGAGCCCCGGCGGTCCGATATAAACCTTCTCTGGGCAGGCAAGGCGCACACTCGAAGAAGCTCAGGCCTTCTGAGCATCGAGAGGTGCGTATGACCATTGGCAAAAGCTTCAGCGATATCGACCTTCCCGGCCCTGCAGCCGCCGATGACGACGACGATTGGCCAAGCGGGCAGGACGATGACGAAAGCGAGGAGGAGGGCGAGCAGGACCAAGGCGCCAAACCGCTCGACCCGGATGACTACGTCGACCAGTCAGTACTCAAGGAAAGCGAACGCGGCTCCGGCCACCCCGACCCGTCCAGGGCATCGGAAGCCGAGCGCTACAGTTATCAACCGTGGCAAAAGATGAAGCCATGAACAGGCCTGCGGCTCAATCTTCGGAGCTTGTGACCGGCAAGTACGGCAGCAGCCGCTCGGTTTCCTTCTTCACCACCGCATAGCATTCGCAACTGAGCTGCTCCAGCCGGGCACGGTCGAGTACCCTGATGTTGCCCCGGCTGTACTCGATCACGCCCAGGCGCTGCAGCTTGCCGGCGGCGTCGGTCACCCCTTCGCGGCGCACCCCCAGCATGTTGGCGATCAGCTCCTGGGTCATGCACAGCCGATCGCCCGGCAAGCGGTCCAGCGACAGCAGCAACCAGCGGCACAGCTGCTGGTCGATCGAATGGTGCCGGTTGCACACCGCCGTCTGCGCCATCTGGGTAATCAACGCCTGGGTGTAGCGCAGCATCAGCATCATCAACTCGCCATGGCGATTGAACTCGTCCTTGAGCCGCTGCCCCGGCAGGCGGTAGGCGTGCCCGGCGCTCTGCACGATGGCCCGGCTTGGCGTGCTCTCGCCCCCCATGAACACCGCAATGCCCACCAGCCCTTCGTTGCCGACGACCGAGATCTCGGCAGAGGCGCCGTTTTCCATCACGTACAGCAGCGAGACGATGGCATCGAGCGGGAAAAACACATGGTGCAGGGTATCGCCCGATTCGTAGATGGCCTTGCCCAGCGGCAGGGTCACCCGCTGCAGGTGCGGCTGCAGGCGGCTGAACGTCTCGCTGGACAGGGCAGCCAGCAGGTGGTTCTGCTGGGGAGTGTACGGCGCGGGCATGGGCGGACCATCGAAGGCGGCGGCTGACGCAACAAGGTTAGCCCAGCAGCGAAGGGCTGCGCTGGCATTGGGCGAGCACCTGGTGCAGCTTGCCGTCGTCCTTGAGCTGCAGCGTGGCCTGTTCGAGCAACTGGCCGTCCAGGCTCAGGGTCTGGCCGGGGTGGGCGCTGTTGCGCACCTCGATGCGGTAGTGGGTGTCGCCGTAGCGGTAGTGCAGCACGCAGCCCGGCCAGCCCTCGGGCAACAGCGGGTTCAGGCGCAGGGTGTCGCTGCGGCGCTCCAGGCCCAGCAGGCTCTCGACGATCAGGCGGTACATCCAGCCGGCGGACCCGGTGTACCAGCTCCAGCCGCCGCGCCCGGCGTGGGGGGCGATGGCGTAGACGTCGGCGGCCATGACGTAGGGCTCGACCTTGTAGGTGTCGATCAGCCCGCTGTAGCCCTGGCGCACCGGGTTGATCATGCGCAGCAGTTCCCAGGCCCGCTCGCCATCGCCCAGGCGGGCATAGGCCATGCACGCCCAGATCGCCGCGTGGGTGTACTGCCCGCCGTTTTCCCGCACCCCTGGCAGGTAGCCCTTGATGTAGCCCGGGTCCAGCGTGCCCTGGTCGAAGGGCGGGTCGAGCAGTTTGACGATGCCGGTGGTGCGCCGCACCAGGTGCTGGTCCAGCGCTGCCATGGCGGTGCGCGCACGCTCGCCGCCAGCGACCCCCGACAGCACCGCCCAGCTTTGCGCCAGGGAGTCGATGCGGCACTCCTGGTTGCTTGCCGAGCCCAGCACCTGGCCATCGTCGAACCACGCGCGGCGGTACCAGCCGCCGTCCCAGGCATGGCGTTCGAGCTGCTGCGCAAGGGCGGCGGCCTGGGTTGTGCAGCGCAGCGCGAAGGCGCTGTCGCCGTGGCCCAGGGCCAGGCCGGCGAAGGCCCGCAGCACTTCATGGCCGAAGAAGCCCAGCCACACGCTTTCGCCGCGGCCTTGTTCGCCGACGCGGTTCATGCCGTCGTTCCAGTCGCCGCTGCCGATCAGCGGCAGGCCGTGCACCCCGCACTGCAAGGCGTGGCCAAGGGCCCGCTGGCAATGCTGGTAGAGGCTTTCGACCTGCGGCGAATGGCCGGGCAGGTCGTAATAGGACTCTTCGCCGGCATTCAGCGCGCGGCCTTGCAGGTAGCCGACCGGTTCATCCAGCACCGTGGTGTCGCCGGTCAGCTCCACGTAGCGGCTGGCCGCCAGCGGCAGCCACAGCAGGTCGTCGGAGCAGCGTGTGCGCACCCCGCGCTGCAGCGGCGGGTGCCACCAGTGCTGCACATCGCCTTCGATATATTGATGCGCGGCGCAGGTCAGCAGGTGCTGGCGCGCCACTTCCGGGGTGGCGTGGAGCATGGCCATGCTGTCCTGCAACTGGTCACGAAAACCGATCGCGCCACCGGATTGGTAGAAGCCGCTGCGTGCCCAGAACCGGCAGGCGATCACCTGGTACAGCAACCAGCCGTTGGCCAGCACATCCAGCGAGGGTTCGGGGGTTTCGATGCGCACGCTGCCCAGGGTGCGCTGCCAGTAGGCCTGAACCTGTTCGAACGCATCCATGGCCGCCTGCAGGCCACGGTGGGCGAGCACGCACTGGCTGGCGGCCTGGCCGTCCGCCGCCGCACCCAGGCGGAACACCACCTCCTGGCTGGCACCGGGCTCCAGCAGCAGGCTGACCTGCAGCGCCGCGCAAGGGTCCAGGCCGGCGCCGGTGCGCCCCGACAGCCGCGCCTGGCGCAGGCCGGCGGGTGCCTGGCTGTCGCCGATGCGGCCGATGAACTCGCTGCGGTCACAGGTGTGGCCGGTGGGGGGCGGGTCGCAATCGACAAAGGCCACGTGCCGGGAGAATTCGACGGCATAGCGGTTACGGGCGAACAGCGCGCCGCTTACCGGGTCCACCTCGCTGACCACATGCTGGGCGGTCTTGCTGCGCAGGTCGCCCAGTACCCATTCGGCAAAGCAGGTCACGCTCAAGCGCCGAATTCGTGCCGAGCGGTTGTGCAGCTTGAGCCGGCAGAATTTGACCGGGGCCTCCAGCGCCACGTGCACCCACAGCTCGCTGTGCAGGTCATGGTCGGCGTACTCGAACACGCTGTAGCCAAAGCCATGCCGGGTGCGGTACTGGCCGGGGCCTGGGCAGGGCTGCGCGGTGGCCGACCAGTACTGGCCGCTGTCCTCGTCGCGAAGGTACAAGGCCTCGCCGCTGGGGTCGCAGACCGGGTCGTTGTGCCAGGGCGTCAGGCGGTACTCGTGGGCGTTCTGGTACCAGCTGTAGGCACTGCCGGCCTCCGACACCACGCTGCCGAATTGCGCATTGGCCAGCACGTTGACCCACGGCGCCGGTGGCGGTTTGCCCGCGACCAGGGGCATGACGTACTCGCGCCCGTCGGCGCTGAAGCCGCCGTAGGCATTGGCCAGCAGCAGCGGCGCCGGGGGCGCCGGCGCCTGGCGCACGGGCGCGGGGCCGGCAGGCACCGGGGTGGCCTCGAAGGGCGCAGGTGTTGGGGGCGCGCGGTGCTGGCGCAACTGCTCGGTGAGGGTGCCGCGGCTGTCGTTGAGCACCAGCCGGGCGACCGACAGGGTGAGGATGCGGTCTTCTTCGGACAGCTGCTGCGCAGGCCGCACGAAGATGCCACCGGGGCGGTCGAGCAGCGGCGCTTCGCTGCCCGAGGCGACGATGCCCATGATCAGCTCCTGCAGCTGCTGGCGGTAGCCGGCCTGGTCTTCGTTCCAGATCACCAGGTCCAGCGCCAGGCCTTTCTGGCGCCAGTAGGCGTGGGCCAGCACCAGTTGCCGGACCAGCTGGATGTTGGCCGCATCGCCGATCTGCACCAGCACGATCGGCAAGTCGCCCGACAACCCCTGGCCCCACAGCCCGGACTGGTTGCGCCGGTTGCGTGCCAGCAGCCCAGGGTCGGCGCGCAGTGACGCATTGGGGTAGATCACCGAGGCGGCCATCTGCTCGAACAGCCGGGCATCGGACAACGAGCCGTTGAGCTGGCGCAACAGCACCTGGCTGTGCGGCCAGGCCAGGTCGAACACCCGGTCGGCCAGGTGGCGGTCGCGGTACTTGGCGATCAGCAGCAGGCAGGCATCGCGGCTGTCGGCGACCCCGGTGACCAGGTCGACGGTGGCGGCCTGGCCGGGTGCCAGGGTAATGCGGCAACGGATCGCCACGATCGGGTCGAGCACCGCGCCGGCACTGCCGGACAGCGCTTCACAGTCCCGTGCCAGCGCCGCCGGCGCCGCCAGCGTGCGGCCACGGCCGATGAACCGGGCGCGGTCGGTTTCATAGGACAGCGCGTCGATATCGGCGCCATGCACCGCCAGCACATGGCACAGCCAGGGCGTGGCCTCCTGCAGCGAGCGCGGCCGGCGGGTGCAGAGAATCGCCTGCAGCGGGCGCAGCAGCTCGGTCTGCACGAACAGTTTGCTGAAGGCCGGGTGCAGCGCATCGCTCATGGCCTGGGCCAGCACCACTTCGGCGTAGCTGGTCAGCTCCAGGGTACGGGGCTGGTCACCGTGGTTGGTCAGGTGCAGGCGGCGCAGCTCGATGTCGTCTTCCGGGGACACGGCAATTTCGGTGTGGCAGTCGAAATTGCGCTCGCGGATGCGGAATTCGGCCTTGCCGTCGCTGAAGATCGCCTCCTGGTGCGCAGCCCGGTGCCGGGTCGGCTGAAAGCTGGTGGACCAGTAGGCGCCGCTGGTGACGTCGCGCAGGTAGCAGAAGTTGCCGAGCTCGTCGTGGCTGGCATCTTCGCGCCAGCGGGTGACTGCCATGTCGCCGCGCTGGCTGTAGCCGCTGCCCAGGTGGTTGAGCATGACGTGGTAGCGGCCGTTGGAAAGCAGCTGCACGGCCGGGTGGCGCCGGTGCGCTTCGCTGAACACCCGCAGCCGGGTTTCGCTGGCGCGCTGCCCGGCCTCCGGCGCCGGGGCCTGCAGCGTGTGCAGGTAGGGCGCGGCGGTTTTCGGCACGCGTTCCTGCAACAGCAACATGCTGGCCTGGAACGGCGGCGCCGAGGCAAAGCGCCGCTGCATGGGCCGGTTCAGCAGCAAGGCGGTGAGGGCAAGAAAACTCATGCCCTGGTGGTGGGCCATGAACGAGCGGATGACCACGCTGGCTTGCCCCGGCGGCAGCCGCGCCTCGCTGTAGTCCACGGCTTCGTACAGCCCGTAGCGGCCGGCCAGGTCGAGGCTGGCCAGGCGCTGCAGGTTACGGCAGGCGGCGGCGGGCGCCACCATCAAGGCCAGGGCGCTGGCGTAGGGCGCGACCACGCGCTCCTCGCCCAGGCCACGCTTGAGCCCCAGGCCCGGCACGCCAAAGGCCCGGTACTGGTAGTTGAAGTGCGCATCGAGCACGTTGTAGGCCGACTCCGAGACGCCCCAGGGCAGGCCCAGCAGGTTGCCATGTTCGATCTGCCGGCTGACCGCAGCCTGGCAGGTCTGGTCGAGCAGGGTGCCCTCGTAGCTGGGCATCACCAGCAGCGGCATCAGGTACTCGAACATCGAGCCGGACCAGGACAGCAGCACCGGCACCCCGGCATTGCTGGTGAGCAGCCGGCCCAGGGCGAACCAGCTGTCCTGCGGCACCTGGCCCTGGGCGATGACGACGAAGTTGGTCAGGCGCATTTCCGAGGCCAGCAGGTCGTAGAAGGCCGCGTCCAGGCGGTGTTCGTCGGCGTTGTAGCCGATGGCGAAGAGGTCGCGGTGGGGGTCGTAGAGAAAGCGGAAATCCATGGCGGCCAGGGCCGTGATGCGCTTGGCCAGCGCCTGGGCCTGGGCGATGCGCTGGCGGGCGAGTGCGCGCACATTGCTTGCGGCCAGGCGCTCGGCAGCGGGCCACTGATCGGTCTGCAGTTGGGCCAGCTGTTGCCAGGTCTGGCCGGTTGCCGGCACCGGGTCGTTGCCGGGCGGCAGCTGCAAGCCCTGCAGTTCGGTGCTGAGGTCCAGGCACTGGGCCTGCAGGGCTTGCAGCCAAAACGTGCAGTCATCGCCAGCATCAGGCGAGGGGGGCAGGCCCTGTAGCTGTTCACCCAGTTGCAGCAGGGTGGCGGGCAGGTCCTGCGGTTGCCCGTGGGCCTGTTGCAGCTGATCGCGCAGGGCGCTCAGCGCGCCGGGGTCGCGTTCGGCACTGGCGAATGCCTCGAGCAAGGTGTCCAGTGTATCCAGCAGGCCTTGGGTCACGCGTGAGTCCAGCAGCGGCGTTTCGGCCATCTCCAGAAGGCCTGGGCGCAAGGTCAGCAGCAGCGCGCAGAGGTTGCCGCTGTCCACCGCCGAGATGTACAGCGGCGCCAGGGGCTTGAGCGTCTGGGTGTCGTACCAGTTGTAGAAGTGGCCCTTGTAGCGCTCCAGGCTGGCCATGCTGTCGAGCATCTGCGCCAGGCGCTCGAACAGGCGGCCGGCGCTGAGGTAGCCGAAGTCGTGGGCGGCCAGGTGCGAGAGCAGCGCCATGCCAAGGTTGGTCGGCGAGGTGCGGTGGGCGATGCTGGCGAAGGGCGGCTCTTGCAGGTTGTCGGGCACCAGCCAGTGGTCCGCCGGGCCGACCTGGCTGTCGAAGAACGCCCAGTTGCTGCGGGCCAGGCGGTGCAGGAAGCGCAGGTCTGCCGTGGACGGAGCGAACGCTGCGCGCCCGTGTGGCCGGCTGAGCCACCAGGCCAGCGCCGGGCCCAGCAGCCACAGGGTGAGAATCGGCGAGGCCAGCAACAGCACGGCGGGCTTGGCCAGCAAGGCCGCGGCCAGCAGCAGGGCCAAAGCCGGCTGCAGCCACTGCTGGCGGTACACCGCCGGCAGGCTGTCGGCGCTGCAGCGTTCATCTTCGCGCGAGGGGTTCCATTGCAGCAGGCGGCGCTTGCTCACCAGCAGCCGCCACAGCGTGCGCAGGATGGCGTCCAGGCTGTTGCCGGCCTCGAACGGCAGCCACGCCAGCGACAGCCCGGCCCGCACGAAGAAGGTGCCCGAGGTGCGCAGGGCCGCGCGCAGGTGTTGGCCAAACGGCACATCGGTGGTCTTGCCGAGCAATTCGAGCAGGCTGTCCAGCAGCGGGCGCGTCAGCAGCAAGCCCAGCAGCGCCACTGTCCAGGCCAGCGGCGTGGCGCTGGCCAGCCAGCCCCACAGCAGCATCGCCAGCAGCGCTGCCGGCTCCAGGCTGCGGCGCAGGTTGTCGAAGATCTTCCAGCGCGACAGGGCGCTGAGCGCCCCGTGTGCCTGGCCGTTGCCGGGCAGCAGCCACGGCAGCAATTGCCAGTCGCCGCGGACCCAGCGGTGGCGGCGCTTGATATCGGCGCTGTAGCGCGCCGGGTAAGCTTCGAACAACTGCACGTCGCTGAGCAGGCCGGCATGGGCGTAGCAGCCTTCGATCAGGTCGTGGCTGAGCACGCGATTGTCGGCGAAGCGCCCGTCCAGGGCGCGCTCGAAGGCGTCCACTGCATAGATGCCCTTGCCGATGAAAGAGCCGCTGAGAAACAGGTCCTGGTAAACGTCGGAAACGGCCTGGGTATAGGGGTCGACCCCGGCATCGCTGCCGTAAAGGCGGGCGTAGGTCGAGCGCGCCACGCTCGGCAGGCTGATGCCTACCCGCGGCTGCAGGATCGCGTAGCCTGCGCAGATTCGCCCTGTGTGCGGGTCGAAACGTGCACGGTTCAACGGGTGCTGCAGGGCGCCGACCAGTTTCTGCGCCACCCCGTGCGGCAGCTGGGTGTCGGTGTCCAGGGTGATCACATAGCGCACCTGCCCGAGCGCCTGCAGGTCGCCGACGATGCGCATGAAGCAATCGCCGCCGCGCCCACGCAGCAGGGCATTGAGTGCGGCGAGCTTGCCGCGCTTGCGCTCCAGGCCCATCCACACGCCTTCGCTGGCGTTCCACAGCCGAGGCCGGTGCAGCAGCAGGAAGCGGCCGCCATACTTGAGGTTCAGGGCGCGGATGCCTTCGCTGGCCTGGTCGAGCAGCGCCAGGTCGCCGGGGCAGGTTTGCTCTTGGGCATCCATGAAGTCGCTGAGCAGGGCGAAATGCAGGTGCGCGTCGCGATTGGCCAGAAAGCGCACCTCCAGGCCTTCGACCAGTTCCTCGACATCCTCGGCGGTCGCCAGCAGGGTCGGCACCACCACCAGCGTGCAGGCCTCGGCCGGGATGCCGGCGGTGTAGTCCAGGCGCGGCAGGAAGGCCGGCTTCACGGTCAGGGTCACCAGCCAGTTCACCAGGCCGATGGCCAGGCGGCTGGTGCACAGCAGCAGCGGTACGGCCATGGCCACAGTCATCCACAGCGGCCAGCCGGCGAGGTCGATGGCCCGCACGAACCCCCAGGCCAGCAGGCACGACAGCAGCACCACCGGCACCAAATAGAACGCCAGCGGCGCGCGGTGCAGCAGGCGCTGCCAACGCTCGCCAAGGCCGACCCGCGCCTGCAGCCGGCGCTCCAGCGCGGGCAGGCCGGCGCCGGCCAGGTAGTAGCCGACGTGCTCGGCCGCCTCGCCAGCCTGTGCAGCCGCTGCCTGCGCGAGCTCGATGGCGACCTGCGCCACGGCCTCTTCGCTGAAGGCGCTGTAGCGTGCCAGGCGCTCGACGATGTGCCGGTAATGGTCGCGGCTGGCAAAATCCATGGCCGGGTAGACTGCGGCCGGGTCGCGGCAAAGGGCCTGCTCCACGTGGCTCAGGTGCTCGACGAACAGCCGCCAGTCGATGGTCGAGAGCAGCCGCAAGCTGCCGATGCTGTTGCTGATCGACACCTGGTCGATGGCCTGTTGCTGGGCATCGAGCTGCACATAGCGCTCGATGCTCAGCGCCGATTCGGCAAGCACCTGCTCGACCCAGGCCAGCGGCTGGGTCAGGGTGGCGCTGTGGCCTTGCAGGCGCCTGGCCAGTTCGGCGACGAAGGCGGCGGTCATCGGTGGGTCCGAGCGGGCCATGTCGGCCACCACCAGCACCACGCTCTTGGCATCGCGCTCGGCGGTTTCGCCCAGGCGGTCGGCCCAGGTATTGGCCTGGTCGCGGTCGGCCCAATTGGCCATGACCCGCGCCGCCACCCGCCGCAGGTTTTCGATCAGCGCCAGGCGCAGCATGATCGGGATCGCCCACAGCTCGCCGAGGGTCAGCGTGGCGGTTTGCTGATAGGCCTCGACGAACCGGCTGAGGCTCTCGGCATCGAAGCGGCCATCGCCGTGGGAGATGGTTTCCAGGGCGATGTCATAGACCCGCGGCAGGCCGGTCGAGGGGCCGCTGTCCAGGCGCGGCAGTTGCAGGCTGTAGTCGCTGGGCAGGTGGCGCTTGGCGATGCGGATATGGGTTTCGACCAGGTAGAAGTTGTCCAGCAGCCACTGCGCCGCAGGCAGCGCCGGGCGTGAGCCGGGCAGGGCGGCGGCGAGGGCGGCGCAGCTGCTGGCCAGCATGCGTTCGTTGTCGGCCAGGCGCCCGAGCAGCGCATCGTCGGCGGGGAGCTGGCTCAGGCGGTGCTGGCTGGCCAGCAAGGTGCCGTGCTCGGCCATCTGCCGGGCGTTGTACAACCCCGAGCGCAGCAGGCTTTCGTAGCTGAACCGGTGGCGCGGCGAGCGCCAGCGGCGGGCAAGCCCTGGGAGGCGTTTGACGAAGGCGAGTGCGCGAAGCCAAGGGTTGTTCATCAGGAGCCTGGGGTACCGAGGAGTAGCCGGTCAGCGTCCAGTCTGACGTGGGCCGCCTTGGCGGTCTGTTCGGTAGCGAACAGACCCTCGGCGCTGGCTTGTCGGGAGGCCGAATTACCCTCTATCGTGTGGGCTCCCAAGGGTTGGATACCCCCTGACAGCAAGGAGCAACGCTGATGTTCCCACTCGATACCTGGCTTGCGTACACCCTGGCCTGCCTGCTGCTGGTCATGTCCCCAGGGCCGGACAACCTGCTCGCCATCGGCCGTGGCCTGAGCCAGGGCAAGGCTGCGGCGATTGCCTCGGGGCTGTCCTCGGGCGTCGGCATTCTCTTTCATGTGACTGCAGCTGCGCTTGGCCTGACCTTGCTGATGCAGACCTCGGCGGTGGCGTTCTGGGTGGTCAAGCTGATTGGCGCGGGCTACCTGCTGTGGCTGGGCATCAAGGTGCTGCGCAGCCGCAACCTGTTCAATTTCGAGCCGGTGGCGCGCCAGTCGCTGCCGAGCATCTTCCTGACCGGCTTTCTGTCGGCGGCGCTCAACCCCAAGCCAGGCCTTTTCGTGCTTGCGTTCATCCCGCAGTTCGTCGACCCGCAACGCGGCTCGGTAACCGTGCAGATGCTGGTGTACGGGCTGTGGTTCGCGGTGCTGACCGCCGTTGGCTTTGCCCTGATGGGGGTGTTTGCCACCGCGCTTACCCGCTCGTTGCGTGAGCGCCCAAGGTTGGTGAAGGGGCTGAATGTGGGCGCGGGCGCGACCTTCGTGGCCTCGGGCGTGTCGATCGTGGCGCTCGGGCAGAAGTGAAAAAGCCGCCCGGTTCACGGGCGGCTTCTGCTTGGCTTAAGCGGTGTACGGCGGGTAGTCGAGGTAACCTTCGATACCGCCGCCATAGTAGGTATCGCGGTTGGGCTGGGTGAGCGGCCAGCCGTTCTTGAAGCGCGCGACCAGGTCGGGGTTGGCGATGAACGGCTGGCCGAACGCCGGCAGGTCGATCAGGCCGCTTGCCACCAGGGCTTGGGCACGCTCGACGGTCAGGTCGCCGGCCAGGATCAAGGTGGTCGAGCCCAGTGCCTGGCGGCAATTGCGCAGCAGCGCGTTCAACGCCTGTTCACGGGCTTGGGCGGTTTCCGAACGCAGGAAGAAATGCGTCTGGTCCATCACGTGCACGTAGGCAATGCCGCGCTGGCCCAGGCCTGCGCAAAGCGCGCCGTAGGTCTCGTCGATCTGCGGGTACAGCGGCATGTCCATCAGCTGGCCGTAGGGCGAGATGCGAATGCCCACCCGCGCCTTGCCAATGCGCGCACTCACCGCATCGACCACCTCGAACACGAAGCGCAGGCGGTTTTCCAGGCTTTGCGGGCCGTAGTGGTCGGTGCGGTCGTTGACCTGCGGGTTGAGGAACTGCTCGATCAGGTAGCCATTGGCGCCGTGGATCTCGACGCCGTCGAAACCGGCTTCGATGGCATTGGCCGCTGCCTGGGCAAAGTCGCGGACCACCCGCGCCACCTCGTTGGTGGCGAGCTGGCGTGGCACCGAGGTCTGTAGGAAGCCTGCCGCGCCTTGTTCGTCGTAGCCGAAGGCGAAAGCGCCCGCGGCCACCTTGCTGCTGGCGCTGACCGGCGCTGCGCCGCCTGCCTGGATCGAGGTGTGCGAGACGCGGCCGACGTGCCACAGCTGCGCGAAGATCTTGCCGCCGACGCTGTGCACCGAGTCGGTGACCAAACGCCAGCCGGCGATCTGCTCGGGGGTGTAGATGCCTGGGTTGAACAGGTAACCCTGGCCTTCACGGGAGATCGGCGTGCCTTCCGAAACGATCAGGCCAGCCGTCGCCCGCTGGGCGTAGTAGAGCGCCGTCTCGACGGTGGGAATGTCTTGCGGTGAACGCGAGCGCGTCATCGGCGCCATGACGAAACGGTTGCCGAGGGTTTGATCGCCAAGTGTGTAGGGGTCGAACAGGCTCATTGAGCGCCTCCGTAAGGTGTGAATCGCAGGCTGTGCTGCGCCGAACATTTCCCCTAGGATATTTGAGAAATTACCGGTGATTTACGGAGATTATTACCAAGTGAACGGAACAGAATTCACGAATGAGACGGCGCGCCATGTATTCCTCTGAGCGCCTGAAGGGCATCGACGTGTTCGTCACGGTGGCGGATGTGGGCAGCTTCACGGCCGCTGCCGAGCGCCTGGGCCTGACCAGCTCGGCGGTGAGCAAGGGCATTGCCCGGCTGGAAAAACGCATCGGTGCGCGGCTGTTTCGGCGCACCACCCGCCAGCTGGCGCTGACCGAAGCCGGCACCACGTTCTACCGCACCTGCACGGCGGTGCTCGCCGACCTTGAAGAAGTGGAGCTGGCCATCGTCAACGAAAGCCACGAGCCCCACGGCCGGGTACGTATCGACCTGCCCGCATCCTTCGGGCGCCAGCATGTGCTGCCGCTGATCTGGGCGTTCGTCCATCAGCACCCGCTGCTGCAGCCGCACATTTCCTTTTCCGATCGCTTCATCGACCCGGTCCACGACGGCGTCGACATCGTCGTGCGCATTGGTGGCAACGATGCCTGGCCGGCCACGCTGGGGCACCGCTATTTCGGCGCGCAGCGCCTGATCTTCTGTGCCTCCCCGGGCTACCTGCAGGCACATGGCGAGCCTGTGGCCGAGCGAGACCTGGAACACCACCACTGCATCGGTTACCTGGATGCAGCCGGCCTGGTGAGCCCCTGGTATTTCAAGGGCCGCCAGCCCGGTGAGATGGAGCGGCGGGTGATGCCGTCACGCATCGCGGTTGGCGATGGCGAAGGGGAGGTTTCGGCGATCCTGGCCGGCCACGGCATCGGGCAACTGCCTACCTGGCTGGTGCAGCCGTACCTGGAACGCGGCGAGCTCGTCGAGGTACTGCCCGCGCTGGCCACCGATGGCCTGCCCATGAACCTGGTCTGGCTCAAGAGCCGCGAAGGGTTGCCCAAGGTGAAGGCGCTGCTCGACTACCTGGCCGAACGGCTTGGCCCGCATGGGGCCCGGCGGGCGCAATAATGGCCGGATTAGCGAGCGGAGTACATTTGTACTCCATTCGATTTCTGCGCGGTCAGTGGCTGTAGCGCGACGCCAGCTGGTTGCTGGAAAGCTGCCCGAGCAAGGCCTTGCGGCTGGCTTCGTACTGCTCGAATGCCTGCAGGTCGTGCAGCGACGGGATGGAGATCAGCACGCCGTTTTCGAAGTCCTGCAGGGCGCCGTCGACCAGGTCCTGGGCCGACATCACGATGCCAGGGTCGAGGTTGCTGACCGGCAGGCCGCCGATCGCCCAGAAGTCGGTGGCGGTGGCACCCGGGAGCACGGCCTGGACCTGGATGCCCTGGCCGGCGAACTCCTTGTGCAGCGAGTGGGTGAAGGCGGTGACGTAGGCCTTGCTGCCGCCGTACACGCCATTGAGCAGCTCCGGCGCGAGGCTGACCACCGACGAGATGTTGATCACCGCGCCTTGCCCGCGGGCGACGAAGCCTGGCATGGCGGCGTAGGTGAGGCGGGTGAGGGCGGTGATGTTGAGGCTGATCATCTCGGCCATGCGCTCGACGTCGCTGTCCAGCAGTGGGGTGTGGGTGCCGACACCGGCGTTGTTGACCAGCAAGGTGATGCTGGCATCCTCGCGCAGTTTGCGCTCGACCCGGGCCAGGTCGGCGGCGTTGGCAAGGTCGGCCGGCAACACCTCGACGTTCTGCCGGGTTTGCTCGGTCAGTCGGCTGGCCAGCGCGTTCAAACGCTCGCGGTTGCGCGCCACCAGCACCAGGTCATAGCCCCGGCGGGCCAGGCCCTCGGCATACAGCGAACCGATGCCGGTGGATGCGCCGGTGATCAGCGCGGTGCCTTTGAATGCGTGAGTCATGGTCCTGCTCCGTTGCGGTGGGGTGTGCAGCCATGATGCAGAAAACGCGCTATGGCTTGAATGACGCATAAGGTAGTATTTCGAGACATCCTATGAGGAGCATCCCATGCACCGCGTCGGCTACCTGATTACCGAAGGCTTCCAGGTCATGTCCCTGGCGACCCAGTCCGTTTTCGAGTTCGCCAATATCGTGGCCGGCGAAGCGGTCTACAGCATCCACAACTTCTCCGTCGGCGGCGGCCTGGTGCGCTCGTCGCTGGGCATGCACATGGACACCCTGGCGCTGGGGGCGCCAGGGCTGGCTGACACCTGGATGATCACCGGCACCTTGACCCCGCTGACGCCGCCCGGCGAAGCGGTGCTGGCTGGTGTGCGCAGTTTCGTGGCCGGCGCGCGTCGCACCGCGGGCCTGTGCACCGGCACCTTCGTGCTGGCCCAGGCCGGTGTCCTCGACGGGCGCCGGGCGACCACCCAC
Source organism: Pseudomonas sp. UBA6315 (assembly GCF_002438125.1). Taxonomy (NCBI): domain Bacteria; kingdom Pseudomonadati; phylum Pseudomonadota; class Gammaproteobacteria; order Pseudomonadales; family Pseudomonadaceae; genus Pseudomonas; species Pseudomonas sp. UBA6315. The sequence continues at coordinate 35,000 of NZ_DJTF01000166.1, read as the reverse complement.
TGGGCCTATGCCAAGGCGTTCGCCGACCTGCACCCGCAGGTCGAAGTGGAGCCAGACCGGATCTTCATCGTCGATGGGCCGGTGTGGACCTCCGCCGGCATGACCGCCGCATTGGACATGGCACTGGGCATGGTGGAAAAGGACCTGGGCGCGGAAATGGCGCGCGCGGTGGCGCACCGGCTGGTCATGCACCAGCGCCGTTCCGGCGGGCAGTCCCAGCATTCCGAACTGCTTACGCTGGCGCCGAAGTCGGACCGCATCCAAACCGCTCTGGACTACGCCCGCAAGCACCTGGGCCGCCCGCTCAGTGTCGAGGAGCTTGCCGAGGTGGTGCACCTGAGCCCCCGGCAATTCACCCGGGTGTTCACCGCCGAAACCGGCCAATCACCGGCCAAGGCCGTGGAAAGCCTGCGCCTGGAGGCGGCGCGGGTGATGATCGAGCAGAGCCGCCACAGCCTGGATGTGGTGGCCAGGGAAACCGGGTTCCGCGACCGCCGGCACATGCGTGAGGTGTTCATGCGCGGCTTCGGCGTGCCGCCCCAGGCGGTAAGGCGGGATGCGCGGCGGGTAGAGGCGGCCGAGGCCTAGAGGGCTGCGAGCATCGTTTGCACCTGCTTGAGCTCCCAGGTGCTCATCAATTCGACCGGGTGGGTGCCGAACCTTTGCCCGGAGCCCAAGACATAGGCCCTGCCATCCGGTGCCTGGCAGCTGGCGCAATGGTCCAGCGCGCCACCAGCGCTGCACAGGGTGAGCAGCCAACCCTCGACCTCCACCGTGATCTGGCCTGAATCCCAGGGTTGCTCGCTGACGCGGCGCATGCTGCGGATGCCCAGGGCGATGTCGCGCAGTACCTGATAGGCCTCGCGGGGGGTCAAGGGGTTGGGGGACAAGGGCGATTTCCGCAGCGATTGAAGGGTGCGGGGCAAGGGTACATGACTACCCTTGCGACGGCCACGCCAGCGGCTCGTCCAGTGAATAGGCGGCATGAACCGGGTCGAAGTACTCGCGCAGGTGCGCGATCCTGCCGTGTTCGACGCGGCAGAACAGCACGTATTGCTGGCGATAGACTCTGCCGGTCGCGCGGATCAGCCCTTCAGCCTTGACCTCGGCGACGGCCATGCTGGGGTCGGCGAAGGCATGGATGCGCAAGTCGTGGAAGCGGAAGTTCTCCACTGCCTGGATGAACCAGCCGACGTGGTTCAGCACCTGCTCCCGGCCGACCAGCCGCTCGGGGTGGCCCAGGCTGGGTGCGTAGGGAAGCTCCCAGACCAGGTCGTCGGCAATCAGTGCCTTCCATCGCGCAGGGTGATCGACGAATGTTTCGAAGTGTTGGTGAAGTAGATCCGCAGCGTTGTTCATAGCCGTTTACTCGATGCCAGAGGCGGGTAATGGGGTGTGATCAACTCTGGCACAGGCCCAGGTATCGCAATAGCCGAATAAAATCGAGGCTGATGTTCGAAAATTTGCAACAGTGGAGGGGCTACACGGCGCCCTCGCGCAAATGGTCGATCAGCCACTGCGCAGCGGGGCCGGGCGGGGTGTCGGTGCGGTAGATGGCATCGAAGGGGTAGGTGCCGATTTCGCAGTCCGGCAGTGCCAGGCGCACCAGCCGGCCTGTCTCCAGGTCATCGCGCACCATCGGCAACGGCATGTTGCCCCAACCCACCCCTTCCTTGAGCAGCATGTGCTTGGCGCCCAGGTCGGCCAGGCGCCACGTGCGCGTGCCGATGACGGCGAAGTCCTTGCCTTCGGTGAGCGGCGAACGGTCCGACAGCACCAGTTGAACATGCTCGCGCCCGGCGCCCGGTGGGTTCGACCCGGCTTGGGCCAATGGGTGATTGGGCGCCGCCACGGGTATCAGCTCGACGCTACCGACGGCGATGCGCTCGATGCCATCCATGGGGCCTTCCAAAGGGCCGCTGACGCCAATGCTGGCGCCGCGATTGAGCACCAGCTGGGTCACGGCACCCAGGGCTTCCATGTGCAGGTGCAGGGAAACCGTGGGGAAGTGCGCCTGGAACGATTTCAGGGCATCGACCACGCGCTCGGCGGGGAGCATGACATCGAGCACCACATGAAGCTCTGCTTCAAGACCCTGAAGCAATCCCTTAACTTTCGCACGTAAGCCATTGATACCATTGGCGATGGCACGGGCTTCAGCCAGCACCGTTCGCCCGGCTTCGGTCAACTGCGGCTTGCGCGTGGTCTGCCGGTCGAACAACTGGACACCCAGCTGCATTTCAAGGTTGGCGATCGAGTAGCTGACCACCGAGGTGGCGCGGCTCAACTTGCGCGCAGCCGCAGCAAAGCTGCCCACCTCGACCACGGTGAGAAACACCCGCAATTGGTCGAGCGTCGGGGTGCCTGGGTCAGAAATCATGCGAAGGTCCTGGGTGGGGGGCTAGGCAAACATTTCTAGATTCTAGAACGTAATCGTCGAAATTAGTCGGCTATTCAGATGTTAGGCCCGGTGTCAGACTTTTTTCCATCGCGGCGCTCCACAGTGGATGCGCCCAACCCTGGAAAATGCCTCATGTCCCAGTCTGCAATCACGCCTGCTCAAACCACCGCTAAACTGACCCGCACCGCCGTTGGCAGCGACACTGCCGCGCTGGTCGGCCGTGCGCTGATGAGTGCGATCTTCATACTGTCCGGCCTGTCCAAGCTCGCAGCGCCGGCGATGATGGTCGGCTACATCGGCTCGGCAGGCTTGCCATTCCCGGCGCTGGCGCTGGTGGTGGCCATCGTCGTCGAAGTCGTCGGCGGCCTCGCCTTGCTCGCCGGCTACCGTACCCGCAGCGTGGCGTGGGTACTGGCCGCCTTCAGTGTGGCCACCGCACTGGCGTTCCATCACCAACTGGGCGACCAGAACCAGTTCATCCACTTCTTCAAGAACCTCGCCATGGCCGGCGGCCTGCTGCAGGTCGCCGCGTTCGGTGCCGGCCGCTTCAGCCTCGATGCCCGTCGTCGCCGTGCATGAGCAGCGTCTTGGGCTCGAGATAGGCACTGATGCCCCACTTGCCCATCTCGCGGCCCAGCCCGGAATGCTTGAACCCGCCAAACGGCGCGCTTGGCTCGTGGGCCAGGGTGTTGATCAACACCCGTCCGGAGTCGATCTGGCGGGCGATGCGCAGGCAGCGCTCGGTTGAGCTGCCCAGCACCAGGGCGCTCAGGCCATACAGGGTGTCGTTGGCGATCTGCAGGGCATCGGCTTCATCTTCGTAGGGAATGATGGTCAGCACCGGGCCGAAAATTTCCTCGCGGGCGATGCGCATCTGGTTGTTGGCCTGGGTGAACAAGGTCGGCTTCACGAACCAGCCGGCCTCCAGGCCTTCAGGGCGGCCCTCGCCACCTGCCAGCAAGGTCGCACCTTCTTCCTGGCCCAGGCGAATGTAGTGCTGCACCCGTTCCCACTGCTTCTGGCTGACCATGGGGCCGATGTCGGTGTCGGCGCTGCGAGGGTCGCCGCTACGGATATGGCCAAGCGCCTGCTTGGCAACCTGCTCGAACTCGCTCAGCCGGGCACGCGGTACCAGGATGCGGGTGCCGGCAATGCAGGCTTGGCCGCTGTTGAGAAAGCCCGCTTGCAGCACCAGCGGCATGATGGCCTGGAAGTCGGCATCGTCGAGCACCACGGTGGGCGACTTGCCGCCAAGCTCGAGGGTGACGCGCTTCATGGTTTCGGCGCCGGCTGCGATCAGGTGCCGGCCGACGGCCGAAGAGCCGGTGAAGGAAATCTTGGCGATGTCGGGATGCCGGGCGATGGCTTCGCCAACCACGTCGCCGCGGCCGTTGACGATATTGAACACGCCTGGGGGCAGGCCCGCCTCGTGCAATGCAGTGGCGATGATCTGCGTCTGCATTGCGCTCATCTCGCTGGGTTTGATGACGGCGGTGCAGCCTGCCGCCAGCGCGGTCGCCAGCTTGTTGCAGATAAAGCCTGCGTTGCTGTTCCAGGGGGTGATCAGGCCGGCGACACCCACCGGCGTGTGGATGACCCGGGCGATGCCGGCTTGTTCTTCGAAGGTGAAGGCCTGCAGTGCGTCGATCGCCTGGGCAATCACATCGGCAGGGTAAGTGGCCATCCAGCGCCCGCGTACCAAGGGCGCGCCATATTCCAGGGTGATCGCTTCCATCAGCTCTTCTTCACGGGCTGCCACGGCCTGGTGCATGCGGCGCAAGGCGGCGATGCGCTGTTCGCGGGTGGTGCGTGACCAGGCAGGGAAGGCCGCCTTCGCCGCGGCGATGGCGCGCTGGGCGTCCTGCTCATCGCCCAGGCGAACCTGGCCGATGACCGCCTCGGTGCTCGGGTTGTGCAGGTTGAACCATTCCTCGCCGTGCGGGGTGACGAACTGGCCGTTGATGTAGAGGTGTTCGATGCGCTGCATAGTGGCTTCTCTTTGCAATGGGCTCGGCGGCTGCGAGCGGGTAGGAGAGAAGTCTAGGAATGGTTTATTGTTCCGATAAGCCACCCTTTAGGGTATGACTCATCCGGATTTTCGGGACAATTCCCAAGGCAACCCATGCACAGAACAGGCATCACCGAGCTCGAGGCCGTGCTCGCGGTCGCCCGCCGCAGCAGCTTTCGCGGCGCCGCCCAGGAGCTGGGCATGTCCACCACGGCGGTCAGCAGCGCGGTTGCCGGCCTTGAGGCGCGTTTGAAAGTGCGCTTGTTCAACCGCTCCACGCGCAGCGTCGCCCTCACCGATGCCGGCCAGCGCTACGTGGAGCGCATTGCACCGGCGCTGGCGGAAATCACCCGTGCAGGGGAGGAGGCCGGTGCCAGCCCCGACGAGCCGCGCGGCACCCTGCGCATCAATGCGCCCCAGGCCGCGGCCTATCTGCTGCTGGAGCCGCTGTTCGGCGAGTACGCCCGGCGCTACCCGCAAGTGCGCATCGACATCGTCAGCGAGCCACGCCTGATCGACGTGGTGGCCGAAGGTTACGACGCCGGTATCCGCCTGGCCGAGTCGGTGCCCCAGGACATGATCGCCGTGCCGCTGTCGGCCGACATCCGCATGCTGGTGGTGGCCTCCCCGGCGTACCTCGCCCAGCACGGCACGCCCAGCCAACCGCAAGACCTGCTCGGGCACCAGAGCATCGGCATGCGCATGTCCCATGGTGGCATCTACCACTGGGAGCTGGAGCGCGACGGCCAGAAGCTGCAGATGGAGTTGCCGGTGCGTTTTGCCTTCAACGAGCTGCTGGCGATCAAGCAGGCCGTGCTGATGGGGCTGGGGGTGGGCTTCATTTCCGAGTGGTTCATCCAGCAGGAGCTGCAAAGCGGCGCGCTGGTGCCGCTGCTCCAGCCCTGGTGCCCGGCGTTTGCCGGGCTGAGGCTGTATTACTCGGGGCATCGCTTCGTGCCGGCCCGCTTGCGTGCCTTGATCGAGCTGGTGCATGAGCTGCGGCCCGGCAACCTGACGGGCGGGGCAAAGCCCTGAGCCTTGAGTGAACCTGTGGTCTACCCTTGATGAGCCTCAGGACAGCAGCGGGGCATGCAGCGTCACTCACAGACCTATGAGGAAACACCATGGCTACCCTCAATGGCATGCTGGACCCAAACGATGCGGTCATTCTTCTCATCGACCACCAGAGCGGCTTGTTCAACACCGTTCGTGATCTGCCTATCCCTGACCTTCGCAACTACGTGATCGCGATCGCCAAGACCGCGACGCTCTTGAACATCCCGGTGATCACCACCGCCTCCGTGCCCGATGGCCCCAACGGGCCGTTGATACCCGAGATTCATCAATACGCCCCTCACGCGGTGTATGTACCGCGCACGGGGCAGATCAATACCTGGGACAACCCGCTGTTCGTACAGGAGGTTGAAAAGACCGGGCGCAAGACGCTGATCATCGCCGGCACGCTGACCAGCGTGTGCATGGCCTTCCCGGCGGTCAGTGCGGTACAGGCGGGCTACAAGGCCTACTGCGTGGTGGACGCTTCGGGTAACTGGAGCAAGCTTGCCACCGACACCACCATCGCGCGCGTGGTGCAAGCTGGCGCGATTCCTACAGACACCTTCGCCATCGTCGCCGAATTGATGCAGACTTGGAACCGGCCGGAGGGCTCGCGCTTCGCTGAAATCCTGGCTGACCATGTGTGCCCTGAATACAAATGCCTGATGGAAAGCTTCGGCAAGGCGCAAGCGGTGGCCAAAGACGGCCCGGAAACCCACCTGGACAAATATCGCTGACAACCGCCATGGGCGCCTCGGCGCCCATGCACCCCCACGCGTTGCCTGAACCATGACCCGTTCGCTGTTCGTTTCTTTCGATGGCCCCAAAGGGGCCGGCAAGACCACGCTGCTGGAAGCCGTTACCCAAGCGCTGAGGGCCCATGGCCGCAAAGTGATCCGCTTGAGCGAGAGCAAGAGCGACCCGTTCAGGGGGCAGACCATGGCGCTGGTCAACGCCCTGGTGCGCAACCCCTCCCGCGAGCTGGAGCTGCAGGTGTGCGAGCGCTTCGCCCAGAGCCGCCAGTGGATTTCCCAGCACGTGCTGCCCAAGCAGCCCGCCGGTAGCATCATCCTCATCGACCGCTGGTACCCCTCCGAAGCCGCCTTTCGCCGCATCGTGCCGTTTGCCGAGATCCTGCAGCTGAACCTGGCGCACCACGTGCAGGTGCCCGACCTGCATGTCGGCGTGGTGACCGCCCCCGAAATCTCCTGGGCCAGGGCCGCGGCCCGGCGGCGGGGCTTGAGCAGTACGGTGATGTTCAGGCTCGAAGAGCAGGTGGCCGCGACCGAGGCGTTCGAGCGGGCGGTTGCCGAGCATGGCTGGGTGCTGTGCCGCAATGAAGGGACCCTCGAAGCGGCGACGAGGCAGGTGGTTGGCGAAATCCTTGGCCTGCCTTGATGCGCCGCTGAGCGTGTTTCCAGGGCCCGATCCTGGGTTATGCTGCGACCCCCTTTCGTCTTGCCGAGGCCGCCATGTCGTGCGCTGCCGTGCCGGTGCAAACGCACCGCGTCGACCGAGATTCGCGCAACGCGGGCCTGGCCCTGAGCCTGTGCCTGCCCAGTGATGTGCTGCTGTACCTGCTGTTGCCGATGTATGCGGCCGACTTTGGCGTGAGCCTGGCCCAGGCCGGTGTGCTGCTGGCGGCCAACCGGCTGGTGCGGATCGTCGGTTACGGTTGGGTGGTGCGCCGCTACGCCCGCCATGGCGATCGCGCGATGTGCAGCCTCGCGGCTGCGGCTGCGGCCATCTGCGCGCTGGGCTACGCGACCTTGAGTGGGTTTGCCGCGCTGCTGGTGCTGCGCCTGGTCTGGGGCCTGTGCTTCGCCACCTTCAACCTCAGCACGCAAACCCTCGCCACCGCCGATGCCCAGGGCGCTGCGCGGCGCGCCGGGCGTTCCCGGGCAATCATTTCGATCGGGCCGATGCTGGCCTTGCCGCTGGGCGCGGTGATGGCCCAGAGCTTCGGGCCGCGCAGCATCTTCCTGGTGCTGTGCCTCAGCTGCCTGTGCGGGGTGTGGGCTGCCCGCGCCTTGCCGGCCAAGGGGCACGAAATGGCCGGGGCCAAGGGCCGCCGCCTGCGCCTGCCGGACAGCATCGCCACCTGGTCGTTCGTCGAGGGGGTGGCGCTCGATGGGCTGTTCATCTTCGGCCTGTCGCTCTATGCGCAGACGCAGCTGGGCAGTAGCGGGGTGCTGGTGGCGGGTGTGCTGATGGCGGTGCGCTACCTCAGCGAGATGCTGTTCAGCCCGTTCGGTGGGCGCCTGGCCGACCGTTTCGGCGCGCTGCGCATGCTGGTGGTGCTGTCGCTGGCCACTTCGCTGGCGTTGCTGATGTTCGGCAGCGACTGGCTGATCGTTGGCGCGGCGCTGGTGCTGGTGCTGCGCGCGCTGCAACTGCCGCTGGTGGTCACCCTGGTGGCGCGGCGCAACCCCGAGGGGCGGATCCAGGCGCTGGCGGGCAATGCGGTGTGGCGCGACATCGGCGCCGGGCTTGGCCCGGTGCTCGCCGGCCTGCTGCTTGCCCGTGCCCCTGCGCTCTGGGTGTATGCCGCCGCCGCGCTGGCGCTGGCCTTGGCGGCGATGGGCTGCCTCTGGTCGCAACGCCGGTCACACTGAGCCTGGCGCTACAACCCCATTCCCAGGCATGAGCCGGCCTGGGAATGGCTGCCACCCTCAATAGTGGAAGTTGAACGTCACCTGCGCCGAGCGGCCTTCGGCCCAGGTCGCGTAGATGGGGTAGGCCGAGGCGAAGTACTGGCGGTCGAACAGGTTCTTCAGGTTCAGCTGCACGTCCAGCGACTTGGAGACCTTGTAGGAGGCCATGGCATCGACTTCGGCGTAGCCCGGGGTCCACTTGCGCGTGGTGTCGCTGACCGACGCATAGATCAGGCTGGAGGCCTTCACCCCGGTGCCGACCGTCCACTTCGGGGTCACGTCGTAGTAGGTCCAGAGGGTCAGGTTGTGCTTGGGCACCATGACCATCGGCAGGCCCGAGGCCGATTCATTGGCATCGCCGGCATCGGTGGTCACTGCGTTGAGGTAGGAGTAGCCGCCGAACACGCGCCATTGCGGGGTCAGCTCGCCCGCTACGCCCAGCTCCACCCCGCGCACACGTTGGGAACCGGCGTTCTCGATGCCGCCCAGGCCATCGCTGACACGGGCGTTGGTCTTGTCGGTCTGGAAGATTGCCGAGGTCAGCGACAGGCGCCCGTCCAGCACGTCCCACTTGGCGCCCACTTCGATGTTGCGGCTGCGCTCGGGCGAGAGGTCGTCGTTGTTCGCGGTCAGTTGGTCGTTGCCGCCGCCCGTACCACCGTTGGCGCCCGGCGGGTTGGCCGAGGTGCCGTAGGAGGTGTACAGGCTCAGGTTGTCGATGGGCTTGTACACCAGGCCCACCTGGTAGCTGAACAGGTTGGCGATGTTCTGCAGGTTCTGCGCGCCGCTCTGGTCCACCCGGGTGTTGTAGTAGTCCAGGCGCACACCGGTGTTGAGCAGCCACTTTTCCGACAGTGCCAGGCTGTCGAAGGCGTAGGCCGAGGCCATGTTGGTGGTGGTGTAGATCGGCTTGCCGGGGAAGCTGTCGCCATTGAGCGTGGCACTGCCGGTCCAGTCCATGTCCGGGTCCCAGCCACCGATGGTGGTGCAGTTGCCGGCCACGGCGCATGAGCCGCCACCGCGGATGTTACTGCCGGTGCTGTCGGTGACCAGGTAACCCTCGTACAAGCTCTTCTCGTGGCTCAGCTCGATGCCGGTGGTGAGCTTGCTGTCCAGGCCGAACAAGGTGTGCGAGCCGGTCAGTTCGGTCTGGTTGGCCAGGGTGTTGGTGGCGTACTTGCCGCTTTTCGCCTGCAGCTGGATGACGTCGTTGGAACCCTTGAGGAACTGCGGGTTGGTGGCGATGTAGTCGAGGGTCGAGCGCCCGTAGCTGGTGGTGTTGCGCACCTTCCAGTCGTCATCGAGTTCGTGCTCGATGCGCACCTGGCCGCTGTCGGTCTGGCCACGGCGGTAATCGCGGTCGTTCAGGCCGTAGAAGTCCTTGCGCTTGAATTCCGAGGCAGGGGTGCCGCCGGTGGAGCGAAACGGCACGCTGAAGTCCGGCATGTCGTGGCTGGACAGGTGGTAGTAGCCCAGGGTGACGGTGGTCGGGCCGCCCAGGCCGAAGCTGATCGACGGCGCCACGCCCCAGCGCTTGCTGAACACGTCGGTGCGGCCTGGCTGGTCGGCGTAGTGCCCCATGACGTTGAGGCGGAATGCGGTGCTCTGGTCGATCACCCGGTTGACGTCCAGCGTGGTGCGCTTGTAGGCGTCGGTGCCCATGCCGACGCTGGCGTCGAGGAAGTCCTGCGCCTTGGGCGCCTTGGTTTCGATGTCGACGCTGCCGCCGACCGCGCCGCGGCCGGCATACACCGAGTCGGGGCCCTTGATGATGCTGATGCGCTCGACATCGAAGGTTTCGCGGTTCTGCACACCGGTGTCGCGCATGCCGTCGACGAAGATCGAGTTGCGCGATTCGAAGCCGCGAATCACCGGGCGATCGGCCGAGGGGTTGGCGGCAGCGTCACCGCCGAGGAAAGTGATGCCCGGTACCGTGCGCAAGGCATCGGTGAAGGTCGTCGCGCCGCTGGACTTGATGACTTCCTGCGGGATCACGGTGATCGAGCGGGGGGTGTCGATCAACGGTGCGGTGAGCTTGTAGGAGGGCAGTTCCTGCGTCTGCAACTGCGCTTCGCGGTCTGCTTCCACGGTCGTGGAAGGCAGTGCCAGCACCGGGGCTGCGGGTACTGGCTCGGCAGCTTGGGCGGTGGCGACCAGCGAGGTGGTGAGCAGGCAAGAGGTCAATAGCGAGCGGGAAGGGGTGGCGCAAGGCATTGAGAAGCGTCTACGGCGGGATGGGGAGGCAGATCCTATATAAATTGTAACAATTTATAAAGAGAAGCTTTATCATTCGTACTACTACCAATGTTGAATGGTTTGGCTTGCGGGCCCTATCGCCGGCAGGCCGGCTCCTACAGGGGCCGGCGATGGGGGCAGGTTAGGCCAGCCGCGTTACCCACTTGCCTGGCGTGCTGGCTTCCTTCAGTTGGCGCAACGCCTGTGGCAGCGCTTCGAACGCGAACTCCAGGCGCGCCGGGGTCAGCAGCTGGCCATCGGCGACCTGCTGCAGCAACCGCTGCGCCTCGGCTCGCAATGCCCGGTGATCGAGCGGGCGGCCATGGGCGTGAATGCTGTTCAGGGCGACTTCATGCAGCGAAATCGCGCTGCTGAAGGCGGGCAATGGCGCTGATTCCTGGCGGTCCTGGATGCACACCAGATGGCCGTTGTAGCCGAGCAGGTGGGCAAGGCTGGCGGCATGGGCGCCGCTGACCGTGTCGAACAAGGCGTGCAGGGGGCGCTCGCCCAATGCGCTTTGCAACTGGGTTTGCCACTGGGCGTCGTGGTAGTCGAACACCTCGATCACGCCCAGCGCCTTGAGCCCGGCACGGTGCCGGGCGCCGGCGGTGGCCCAGACCCGCAAACCGCGCTGCACGGCCAGCTGCGCCAGGTAAAACCCCACCGCGCCACCGGCGCCAATTACCAGCACATCGCTCGAAGCCCCCTGGGGCACCTTGGCCAGCGCCTGCCAGGCGGTGATGGCCGGGCAGGGCACGGCGGCCGCGACACCCTCGTCGATCGTGGCCGGCAACTGCATCAACAGGTAGGCATCCACCAGGCAGTACTCGGCGAAGCTGCCATCGCGCGACAGCGACTGGTGGTAAGCGACGCGAGTGCCCAGCGGGATCTGCACCCCAGCGCCGACCGCCGCGACGACGCCGACACCGTCCACGCCAGGCACCGTGCCTGCATGCCAGTCGGGGTGGCCCCATTCGCAGATCTTCCAGTCCACCGGGTTGAGGGCGATGGCGCGGTTGGCCACCAGCACTTCGCCGGGGCCGGGTTGCGCCAGGGGTTTGCGCAGCAGTTGCAGGCCATCGAGGCCGGCGCCTGGGGTCCAGCCCCAGGCTTGGTAGGTGTTAGACATGTAGCGCTCCTTGTAGGAAGGGTTCACAGCGTGTGCAAAGGCGGGCAGGCAATCGCCGAGCGTTTGCCGCGCCAGGCCAACCAGGCCAGCGGCAGGTGCACCAGCACCGCCGCAACCACACCCGCCCACGGGGTGAGGGCCAGTTGGCCGTGGGTCACCAGGTAGCTGCCGGCGGACTCACCCAAGGTGATGCCCAGGTTGAAGGCCGAGATGTTCAGCCCCGAGGCAAAGTCCACCGCCTTGGGGGTGTAGCGCCCGGCGGTGTCGAGCATGCCGGCCTGGAAGCCTGGGGTCATGCCAAAGGCCAACACGCCCCAGACGAACAGCAGCACCACCATCGCAACCGGCGACGACAGCGAGAAGCCCAGCAACACCAGCACCGCCGCCAGCAACACGAACAGCACCCGCAGCGCACGTTGCCAGCCAAGGCGGTCGGCCAGGCGGCCACCGGCGAGGTTGCCGATCAGCGTGGCGATGCCGAACACCACCAGCAGGCTGCTGGCCGTGGCCGAGGAGAAGCCGGTGATATCGGTGAGAATCGGCGTGATGAAGGTGAACGCCGCAAAGCTTGCGCCAAAGCCGAGGATGGTCACCAGCATCATCGACCAGATCGCCGGGTGGCCGAGCGCCGCGAGCTGGGTGCGGATGCTGCCGGCCTCGGCGGTTTTCAGCGCCGGCAGCCAGGCGAGCGTGGCCAGCAAGGCCAGCGCGCTGAGCGCCGCCACCGCGTAGAACGGCAGGCGCCAGCCCATGGCGTTGCCCAGGAAGCTGCCCAGTGGCACGCCGATGACCATGGCCAGGGTGAGCCCGGCGAACATGATGGCGATCGCTTTGCTGGCCTGGCCCTTGGGTGCCAGGCTGGCCGCGACCGTCGCGCCAATGGCGAAGAAGCTGCCATGGGCGACGGCGGTGATCAGCCGGCCGATCAACAGCGTGGTGTAGTCACTGGACAGCGCCGAGAGCAGGTTGCCGGCGAGAAAGATCGCCACCAGGCCCGCCAGCACCGGCTTGCGCGGCAGGCGCCCGAGCAGCAGCACGATGAACGGGGTGAACACTGCCAATGCCAAGGCGTACAGGCCAACCAGGCCGCCCGCAGTGGCCAGGGTCACGCCCAGGTCGCTGGAGATGGCCGGGAGAATGCCGACCACGATGAACTCGGCCACGCCAATGGCGAAGGCGGTCAGGGCCAGCACGTACACCCCGGGGTGAATGCGTGTGGAGGAGGGGGTAGTCATGAACGAATGCTCGCAAGGTGAATGATGCAGCACACGATACGAGCCGTTTGGTTTGTGATGTAGACTCGTGCAATTCCAACCAGCTGTGAATTCAAGTCATGCAAATACGCGCTAAAGACATCAACCGCTCCGGCGAGATGGAGGTGTTCGCCGAAGTGGTCGCTTGCGGCACTTTCTCGGAAGCTGCGCGGCGCCTGGACATGACGCCATCGGCAGTGAGCAAGTTGATCGCACGCCTGGAGCAGCGCCTGGGCGCGCGCCTGCTGCTGCGCTCGACCCGCCGCCTGGAACTGACCGCCGAGGGCGAGCGCTTCCATGTCGAAAGCCTGCGCATTCTCGAGCAGATCGACAACGCCGAACGCGACGTGGCCAATGCCGCTTGCCCCAGCGGCATCATCCACATCAACAGCAACCTGCCGTTCGGCCTGCACTGCCTGGTGCCCCTGGTGCCGGCGTTTCTCGAGGCCTACCCGCAGATCACCTTGAACATCGAGCTGACCGACACGGTGGTCGACCTGCTTGAGCGGCGCGCCGACGTCGCGATCCGCTCCGGCCCGCTGAAAGCCTCGCGGCTGGTGCAGCGGCACCTGGGCCGCAGCCGGCTGTTGACGGTGGCATCACCCGAGTATCTGGCGCGCAAGGGCACACCGCGCACCCCCCAGGAGCTGCTTGGGCACAATCGATTGGCCTTTGGTTTTCACCGGCACTCGCAGGCGTGGGTGTATCGCGGGGCTGATGGTGAGCGCATCGAGGTGGAGCCCCAGGGCAATTTGCTGCTGCAGGACGGGGAGAGCATGCGCCAGTTGGCCCTGGGCGGCGCCGGGGTGGCGCGCCTGGCCAATTTCCATGTGGGGGCGGATATCGAGGCGGGGCGGTTGGTGCCGTTGCTGGAGGGGTATGAAAGTGGCGAGGAGGATATTTTGCATGCGGTGTTCATTGGGCCCGGGCGGCAGTTGCCGCAGCGGGTGAGGGTGTTTATCGACTTTCTGGTTGAGCGGATGGAGGGGCGGTATTTCGGTTAAGTCGCTCGCGACCTCAGGTGACGCGTCACCACCACCTGGACAACGATTGCTATCAAGCAAAGCAATCCGAATTTTACATTGCCTTCGACGCCCAGATGCTCGAAAACCTTGCCTACGAACATGACGCTGATGAAGATGGCAGCAGGCACTATAAGTCGGTTCATCACGGTTCCTTCGAGCCAGCAAAAAAAAAGTAGCCGGGCATGATAGCTCAGCGCGTACCGAGGCTTGCGTTGTCTGTATTTCCGCAAGTTTCCGAGATTCAGGTGCACGGGTGGGCTGAGGCTGTGATAATCGGGGCAATGACAAGGGCCGTGCCATGCTGACTATCTCCAACAACGTGCATCTGCCGGATGCTGAAATCGAACTGACCTACATTCGTGCCCAAGGCGCGGGTGGGCAGAATGTCAACAAGGTGTCCAGCGCCGTGCATTTGCGCTTTGACATTCCGGCTTCATCGTTGCCCGAGTTTTACAAGGAGCGGCTGCTGGCGTTGCGTGACAGTCGCATCACCAGTGATGGTGTGTTGATTATCAAGGGGCAGCAGTATCGGACTCAGGAGCAGAACCGTGCTAATGCGTTGGCGCGGCTTGCTGAGTTGATCATCAATGCTGGCAAGACCGAGAAGAAACGCCGGCCTACCAAGCCGACACTTGGTTCGAAGACTCGGCGGCTTGAAGGGAAAGCCAGGCGCAGTACGGTTAAGGCGGGGCGGGGGAAGGTGGAGTTCTAGGGATGGCGTCTATATAGATGGCGTCTGTGAATGCGCGATTTAACAAGTGGGCGATGTCAAATGTTCATAAGCCACTCACGGGCCAGAGATTACTGACTCAAAGTCCTCGAAACGAATGCGGCCGTTCATCGATTGATGTTTATAAACTAGCTTTATGGGCCTCAGTGCAAGACAAAGAGGTGCCTACGAAGCTCAGGGCGATTCAGAACCTGTTCCGCAAGTATCTCGGTATCGCCGATTGATGCATTCAAATTGAAGGACGAGTCCTTGATCAGCAACCTGGCTGATCGGGGAGAATTTTTCAACAGCACGATTTAACCAAGCCGCAGAGTGTGACTATAAATCGCTACTGAGCCTGATCGAACAGTGCCGCGGTGGCCTTGAGCACTAACGCTGTTGAGGCGATGAAGCGGTACTACGAAGCGTAGGTCTTCCACAGGAGGTCATCTTTATGCTAATGATAGCACTGCGCCACTGTTTGATGTGCAAGCTGCGCCTCAAAATGTCTATTTGCAGCCAAGCTAGGCCAGCCTCCAACCACTTTGCGCAGAACTTACCAGACCGTTTCCTCTGCTTTGAAAAGGAGTTTTTATGAGTACTGAAAATATTGAGACGCTTCTGGAGCGGCTTGTCGCTATCAATGAAGAGATTTCACAAAAGCTAGATGATATAAAATATGATTTATCAGAAATAACAAATGAGCTGAACTGGGTTGGTGAACATTCCTATGCAAAAGTTGTGTATGACGGCTTGAACAACATTGAGATGAGATTGATAGGTATTGAATCCAATACATCTAGCTTATAGTTCGCTGGAATGTTTTAGGTGGCTTTCCTTGAGCTAGTCAGTCTTGATGTAGATTTTTGCAGTTTTGTGCCACTTTTGAAAAACCTTTGATACTAATTTTTTACCCCCGATAGAGCTGATAGGTCTGTGGCAAGTCAGGATGCATCTGCGCTTTGCTGCAGATCGCTGCTTAGCTGAACAGATTAAGCATCAGCGAACGACCAAAGGATCATTACGCCTGAAGCAGGAAGCGCTATCATCCCGCCATCAGCTCAAGAGGATCCCTTCGCAGCCGGTCAGTCCGGCACTCCCTTGAGCATCACAACAAGGAATGTTGCGCATGGACGACATCGTTCACCCCCCCGCTGCTCAAGAAGAAATCCCACCCAAAGAAGTCAAGATCCTTGCCACCCTTGTGGCGAAGCTGAACCTTGCCGACTTCCAGAACGCCATTCCCGTAATTCGCGAACTTCGTATAGCGAACGAGACCGAAGACCGTTTCGTTAATGCGACCATGACATTGACCTCAGAACCTGAGGTGTTCAAGGCCAAGGTGTGGCGGATCGACGAGATTGGGGCAGATAGTTTCCGGATCATTCCTGGTCTTGATTTGGTCTTGGACGGCCCGTTGCTTAGTCGTCTGACCGAAGCTGAGCTGTCGACATTCACCTTCGTGCTTGAGGCGGACGACAAGGAAGCCGAGAGCGGCAGAAAGGAGGTCTCCCGTTTTGAGCAAGTCGTAGACCTTCTGCCCCGAAATCAGTGGGGTGGGTTGCGGCATATTCCTGACATGACGGCTGCCTTCGTGCAGCCGAATGATCCGGCAGTTGAACGACTCTTGAAGCAGACGGCTGAGTTGCTTCGCCAAAGTGAACTGTCCTCATCGCTGGATGGTTACGAGGGTGGCGCGAAGCGAGCTTGGCAGCTGGCGTCTGCGGTCTGGAGCGCCGTCGCACGGATGAAGCTCGACTATGCATTGCCGCCGGCAAGTTTTGAACAGTCAGGTCAAAAGGTGCGAAGCCCAAGCCAGATTGCCGATACTGGTTTGGCAACCTGCATGGATCTTACCCTGCTATTCTGCGCTGCCCTGGAGCAAATCGGGCTGAACCCAGTCATCGTGTTCACCCGCGGTCACGCTTTCGCGGGGTTGTGGATGAAGCCCGAGGAGTTCACTACTGCCCTTGTCGATGATGTGACGGCGGTACGCAAGCGGGTCAAGCTGCGGGAACTGGTTCTATTTGAAACGACGCTCAGTACGCAGAATCCTGTCCCAACCTTCTCTTACGCAGTCGAGAGAGGTGAGAAGCAGATTACCGAAGACGCGGACAGCGAATTTGAAATGCTGCTCGACATTCGCCGGGCTCGACTGCAACGGATCAAGCCGCTCGCAAGTGCTGAGGCTCAGATCGCACGGATTGCTGATGAGGTTCCGGTGGATTCTCCGACGCTCCTGGTTGAGGACGGGGCTGGAATCTCTGATGAGATCCACGAGGTAGTGGTCGAAGACCTTTCCAAGCTCGACCCAGCAGACCGGCTTGGCCGGTGGCAGCGTAAACTCCTGGATCTCTCGCTTCGAAACAACCTCTTGAACTTCAAGACGGGCAAGCGGGCGCTGAAGCTGGAGTCCCCAGATCCAGGAGCCCTTGAGGACGTATTGGCCAGTGGTCAGTCGTTGAAGCTGCTCACCCGGCCAGACCTCATGGATGGTGCTGACCCGCGGGAGCGCGCTCTGTATGAGCAACGTGAGCGTGAGGATGTTCGTCGCCGCCATGCCGAGGATGCCCTTAAGCGCAGAGAGGTGTTCGTTGCGCTGACATCTAACGAGATGGATGTTCGACTCACCGAACTTTACCGAGGTGCTCGCACAGCCCTTCAGGAAGGCGGCTCCAATACGCTCTTCCTGGCCATTGGCTTCTTGAGTTGGACACGTGAGGACAGGGCAGGGCAGAAGTACAAAGCTCCCCTCGTGCTGGTTCCGGTCACGCTTGAGCGTAAGAGCGCTCGCTCCGGTTTCACCATGGTGCTCCACGATGACGAGCCGCGCTTCAACCCAACCCTGATCGAGATGCTTCGGCAGGATTTCGAGTTGGGCTTGGGCTCATTGGAGCATGAGCTTCCTCGAGACGATTCTGGTCTAGATATCGCCGGCATTTGGAACAAGGTCGGCCATGCCATTAAAGACATCCCTGGTTGGGAGTTGAGCGAAGACGTCGTGCTGTCGATGTTCTCGTTTGCCAAGTACCTCATGTGGAAGGATCTGGCCGAGAATGCTGAGCACCTGCGGCAGAGCCCTGTCGTTCAGCACCTACTGGATACCCCACGCGATTCGTTCGTTTCGGATACACCGTTCCCAGAGGCGCAATCGCTGGATCGCGACTACGGCCCGACAGACGTTTTCTGCCCGCTGCCGTCTGACTCATCTCAGTTGGCTGCAGTGATGGCCGCAGCCAAGGGCAAAGACTTCGTTCTCATCGGCCCACCCGGTACCGGCAAGAGCCAGACGATTTCCAACATGATCGCCCAGTCTATTGCCCAAGGTCGTCGCGTGCTGTTCGTTTCGGAGAAGATCGCCGCGCTGGATGTCGTGTACCGTCGCTTGCGTGAGATTGGCTTGGGTGAGTTCTGCCTCGAGTTGCACTCAAGCAAGGCTCGGAAAACTGATGTGCTGGCCCAGCTGCAGTCCGCTTGGGAGGCCAAAGGGCAGGTCGATTCCGCTGCATGGGAGATTGAGGCTCAGCGTCTCGCAACGCTGCGCGACAGCTTGAACATTTACGTCGAGCGACTGCACCGGCGCCATCGCAACGGTTACACCATCTATGATGCGATTGGCACGGTCACTTCGGGTGGCGATGAAGCTGTTGCGCCTGTTGGCTGGGCTTCACCTGACACGCATGACCAGAAAGCAATGCTTGAGCTTCGTGAATTGGGCGATCGCCTCGAAGTGAATGCTCAAGCTGTGGGCTATAGCCAGCTTGCTGGTAATGCGTTGTCCGCAGTTGGCCAAGCGGAATGGTCACCTCATTGGCAACAACAGTTTGTGCAGGCGGCTCGTGATGTGTTGCCTGCCGTCGTAGATGCGCAGCGTGCGGCTGATAGGTTCGTTGAGTTGGCTGGGCTACCAGCTTCGGAATACACCCCGGGTGCACTGGAGGGGCTGTCAGTTCTTTCCCAGGCACTACCCGCGGCCGCAGGACAGGATTGGCGCTTCGCGTTGCGGCCTGATGCCCGCTCCATTTCTCAACGGCTGAGCGATGGCTGTGCGTGGGTTGAACAACATCGAGAGCTAAACGCTAAGCTTTCGCCGCTCTGGACTTTTCGCGTTGTGGCGGATGCGAAGCAGGCTATTGAACTGCTGCAGCAACGTCGCACCGTATTCGGTGAGCTCAGCCCGGCCTGGCCGGAAAGTGTCACCGGTGTGCTTGCTCAGGCGATGGCACTGCTTGGCCAAATAGTAGAGCTCAAGCAGCAGCTCGGTGCGACCTATGGCGATACGATCGAATCGCTCGACATCGATCTGTTGCTGCGTGAGTGGAAGGAGGCTGAGGAATCGTTCTGGCCAAGATCCTGGTTCGGAAAGCGTCGTATTGCGGGTTTGCTAGCCCCGACTCAAACCTCTGCGGGCGAGGCCGATCACGGTAAAGATTTGGCCACCTGGGCAGAAATCCGCGCCGTGCGCCGCGCTATTGATGAGCTTGAGCCCGGGCATGAGTGCGTTGCCGTTTGGCAAGGTTCAAAGTCTGTGGCTGAGCAGCTTTCGACGTCGATCAAGCTTCAAGAGGCCATTCGGCTCCAGCAAGCAGACTCGGATTGGATTGATGATGGGCTCCAGTTGGTCGAGCAAGGCCAGCTGGGTGATGCATTGAAGGAAGAGCTGCGACGGCTTCGTACGCTGACTCGCATTGATAGCGATATGGCTGCCTTGTCCGACCTTGGTTCGAGCACTCAGCAGCTTTGGTGCGGCAAGGACACCAACATTGAACTCCTTACTGCAGCGCTGCGCTTCCAGGCTGAGCGTCGGGATATCGAAGAGCGCGGTCGTCTTGTTGATGATCACCCAGAAGTGCAGGAGGGCCGCTGTGGAGCGTTGCTGAAAGGTGACTTCGACCTGTTGAAGCAGCGGGCAGCGGTTGAGCGTGATCTGTCCGACCTGGCTGACCTGCGAGAGCTGGTACCAGTCTGGAGTGACCTGAAAACCAGGCTTGAGATTGCACGTCAGGCTGTGGTGTTCCAAGGGCAGGTAGCGACTGCTATTGCGAAGCTCGCGCTGAACCCGGAGCAGATAGCAGCTTACAAGGCTCCCCTTCAAACGCTCTTGGGCGATGGAAACGCTCTGCTAGAGCCTGAAGGTGCGATAGCTCTCGCAGGCGTTGGCCTGCGTGAAAAGCTTGCGTTGTTGCAGGAGCGTTCATCGCAACTAACTTCGATCGGTCACTTCACCGAGGCCGGTGTAGATGAGACCGCACATCTTTCCTTGAATGACCTCAAGAAAAATTGCGAGACCGTGGTTTCTTCCGAGGCGCGACTAAAAGCATGGTGTGCCTGGAGGAAGGTACGAGATGAGGCCTTCGCCGTTGGTCTCGCCCCCATTGTCCAGGCCATGGAAAGCGGAGCGATCACCTCCGGAAAAGTCCGCCGCGTCTTCGAGGTGAATTACGCTCGCTGGTGGCTGAATACCACCGTAGACAACGAGGAGGTCATCCGGACATTCGTGAGCGTAGAGCACGAACAGCGTATTCGCGATTTCCGAGCGCTGGATGACAAGTTCACCGAGCTGACGAAGGACTGGCTCCGTGCTCGGCTGTGTGCTGACCTGCCGAGTCAGGACAGCGTGAGCCGCTCTTCAGAGTGGGGCTTGCTGCGTCATGAGATGGGCAAGAAGACCAAGCATATTCCATTGCGTGAGTTGATGACTCGGGCACCAGAGGCGCTCACGAAACTCACGCCGTGCTTGCTGATGAGCCCGCTTTCGATCGCTCAGTACCTGCCGCCGGCTTCGACCCCGTTTGACCTCGTCATTTTCGACGAGGCCTCTCAGATCCCGGTCTGGGATGCGGTTGGTGCGATGGCGCGAGGGAAGCAGGTTGTTATGGTGGGCGACCCGAAACAGCTCCCGCCGACCTCGTTCTTCGATCGGGCTGAGTCCACGGCCGATGACGAAGATGTTGAGGCGGATCTCGAAAGCATCCTGGATGAATGCATCAGCGCGAACCTGCCGATGCGCAATCTGAACTGGCACTACCGTAGTCGCCACGAGAGCCTGATCGCGTTCTCCAACCAGCGTTACTACGGCTCGAAGCTGGTGACGTTCCCTTCGCCATTCACGGCTGATAAGGCTGTGAGGCTGTGTCCAGTTGCTGGTGTCTACGACAAGGGCGGCTCACGTACCAACCTGATCGAAGCAAGAGCCCTAGTTGCTGACCTTGTTGCTCGCCTTCAGTCGCCGGCCTTCCGTGAGAGCCGTCGTACTGTGGGAGTGGTCACGTTCAACGGTGAGCAGCAGAAGCTCATCATGGACATGCTCGATGAGGCATGCCGGAGGGATCCGTCGCTCGACTCGTACTTCGCTGAGTCTGAGCTCGAGCCAGTGTTCGTGAAGAACCTGGAAAGTGTCCAGGGCGACGAGCGGGACATAATCTATTTCTCGACCACCTACGGAAAAGACGCTGCCGGCGTGATGTCTATGAACTTCGGCCCGATGAACCGTCCGGGTGGCGAGCGCCGACTGAACGTTGCAATTACGCGTGCTCGCCAAGAACTGGTGCTGTTCTCGACCCTCCGCCCAGAGCACATTGACCTTGCTCGGACGCAAGCCGTCGGGGTGCGTGACCTGAAGCATTTCCTCGAATTTGCTGAACGTGGGCCGCAGGCCTTGGCTGAAGCTAATTTCGGTAGTGTGGGTGGATTCGATAGCCCATTTGAAGAGGCAGTCGCTGCTGCCTTGGCCAAGAAGGGTTGGCAGATCCATACCCAGATTGGTGTCTCTTCCTTCCGAGTAGACTTGGGGGTTGTGCACCCTGATGCTCCAGGGCGCTTCCTAGCCGGTGTCGAGTGCGATGGGGCTACCTATCACCGCAGTGCGACTGCGCGTGATCGCGACAAGCTGCGTGAGTTTGTGCTGCGTGGACTTGGCTGGGAGATCGTTAGGATCTGGTCGACCGACTGGTGGGTTGATGCCGTGGGAACCGCAGAAAAGGTGCATCAACGTCTCACCGAATTGCTTGCCGAATCGAGGGCCAAGCAGGCGGTCATCGATGCTGCCCATGAGGCTGAGCGCCTAAAAGTCGATGCTGCCATGGCTGAAGTCATTGAGGTTGTGGATCAGATTGCTGTTGTAGCTTCGACTTCAGCTGCCGGAGCCAATGATCCGTCTGGCGCAATGCCAGAGTTGAAATACGCCAGAGCTGCCGCGGCTCAAGCAGCAGAAGATACCGTGACTCCTTATGTGCCAGGAGAGCACCTGGTTTACAAGGAAGCAGACCCTGCCGAGGCTGTGAAGGCGGTTGATCCAGACAGATTCTTCGAAGCGAGCTACACGACTACCTTGGAACAGATGATTGCCCATGTGGTGGCAGAGGAGGGGCCTGTGCTCGATATGGCGCTTGCACGGCGTATCGCGCGTGCTCATGGCTGGGTCAGAACGGGCTCGCGCATTCGTGATCGCGTCGATCAAATAGCACGGGCACGATTCCGATCTCATGAAGAGGAGCAGGCAGGAACATTCTTCTGGCCGACTCATCTCGAGCCGGATATGAACGTTGTCTTTCGTAGGCCGGGTGATGACGATGCCATTCGCCCACTTGCTGAAATCTGCTTGCCCGAACTAGGTGCCTTAGTAGATGAGATGACCAAGCATGGTCACGTAGGAGAGGGGCTGGTTTACGCAGTAGCCAAGGAAGCCGGGGTCGGTAAGCTTGCCCACGCGGGCCGTCAGCGTATCGAAAAAGCGATAAAGCGGATCACAGAGTGATACTCGATAGGGCGCATTACCAGCGCCCCTTATCGATTCAGGGTGTAGCACTGTTGCTTCGAATTGTGCCGCGCCTGTGTACACACGAAGGCTAATTTGCAGTGGCAGAACAGGTCAGCAGCGAGATCGTATGCTGCTGACCTGTAAACCGTCATTTGCCGCGCGGTTTGCCAGCATCGCTCCGTTTATCGCGGACTTGACCGTCCTTGTTGCGAGATCGTGGTTGTTCACCACCACCAGGCTTTGGAACGTTCACGTTGGGGTTGAGAGGGCGACGATCTGTCATACGGAATCTCCTTCATCCAGCAATGTGAGATACAAGAGGTTTTCAGTAAATCGCGAGCCGCGCAGAAAGGTTTTCACACATCATATGGTGGTTTTCCTTGCTGCAAGACACAACATAATGCGCTCCGCTGGTGTTCGCAAGTGTTTTGGATCCCTTTAAAAGCCAGACGAGCTGAGCGCAACGCTCATCGTCGGCAGCGTGAATTCGAGAAGCGGCAAAAAGAGTTCGACAAGATGGTGGCTCTAGGGGCGGGAGCTGCTGGCCATCCTTCCGGACGAGCTGGTAATCGTTACTGCCATGGATAATGTGTTGAACAGCTCAACCGGACACATGGAGGATCAACCGATTCTCAGCGTTGCGTTCTCTCGGGCCACAGTCGACGGCCTGAACCTTGAGGCGATTGACCCATCAGATGCGATGAAGAACTTTGTACACAACATGAGTTTTAAGAAAAGTGGAGGATTTTCGGCAGTGCAAGCTCTAAACGCACAGCGCTTTGCTGGTGTCGAGGCATGAACTTGTCGTCCAAACCGAATTCGTCGAATCAGAGAGTTACGTGGCTTATGAACATATCGGACATAGCACCACATTTAACATAATATGCATTATACGCACCTTCACATATTCCACACAGGCCACACCCAAGCTACATTGCAGCACACACGATCCCTCTAGAATGGTTTTTCCCGATTCAAGGACGTCAGCATGCCGCATCACCCATCCGCCGATCAGATCATCGATCTCTACGACCGCAACGCGTCCACCTGGAATGACCTGCGCGGCAATCGCCTCATCGAACGCAAATGGTTCGAACGCTTCCACGCATTGCTGCAGCCGACGGCTACTGTCCTGGATCTAGGCTGTGGCTCTGGCCAGCCCGTGGCGCGTTTTCTGATCGAATCTGGCCTGTCGGTCGTTGGCGTGGATTCCTCAACGCAGATGATCGCGCTGTGCACCGCACAATTTCCCAATCAGCACTGGCTACAGGCCGACATGCGCACGCTGGACCTGGCGCGCCAGTTTGCCGGCATCCTGGCCTGGAACAGTTTTTTCCACCTCAAGCCGGATGACCAGCGCCAGATGTTCGCGGTTTTCCAACGCCATGCAGCGCCAGGTGCGTTGCTGATGTTCACCAGCGGCCCATCACATGGCGAGGCCTTGGGTGAGTTCCAGGGAGAAACGCTGTACCACGCCAGCCTGGACCCGCAGGAATACCGGGCCAGGCTGCATGAGCACGGGTTCGAGGTGCTGGATCACATCGCGGAAGACCCGGATTCTGGCGGCCTGACGGTGTGGCTGGCACGGCGCCTCCCCTGACTCATATATAAGTCAAAATTATAACTACACTAAATATTCATTTAGTGTAGTTATAACAAGCGCCTTCCCAACTATCCCCCAACTGCCCTCGCCTGGCTTCAATAATCATCCCGCTTGCGAAACGCCCAGCGCCCAACCAGCACCGTAAAGGTCGCCACCAACGCCACCAGCACCCAGAACCCGTGCGGGTCGTCGGCCAAGGGAATGCCGCCCACGTTCATGCCAAAGAAGCCGGCGATGATGTTGATCGGCAATGCCAGCACCGTCACTACCGTAAGCGTGAACAAGGTGCGGTTGTTCTGCTCGGTGAGCTTGGCCGCGATCTCCTCCTGCAGCAGCTTTATACGCTCCACCAGCGACGTCAGGTCGCTGATGATCACCGCAAACTCTTCAGTGGCCGCTCGCAATTGCCGCAGGTCCTGCTCGCGCAACCAGTCCGGCGGGCGGTTGAGCAAGCGCAGCAAGGACCCCGGCTCCAACGCCAGCAGCCGCTGCAGGCGCACCAGCACGCGGCGCAGGCTGCTCAATTCGGCGCGGTTGTCGCTCAGGCGCAGCGACAGCAACTGGTCTTCGATGCCGTCCACTTTCATCGTGGTTTCCCGCACCACCTGGGTCAGCAGGTCGCCTTGGTCACCCAGCAGGTGCGCGAGCAGCTCGACCGTGGAGCCGAAGCATTCGCCCTGCTTCACCGAAAGCCGCAGCTTGTCCACCGAGTGCAGCGGCTGCAGCCGCACGCTGACCAGCAGCCGGCGGCGTGCGCAGGCCCACAGGGTCGAGACGTCCGACGACACCAGGCCGAAGTTGAAGACGATGTCGTTGACCACGGCCAGCAAGGCGCCGTCGGTATGTTCGATGCGGGTGGAGCGAGAACCTTCGCGCAGGGTCTCGAAAAAGCTCTCGGGCAGGTCCAGGTGGCTCCTCATCCAGCGCTCGCAGGCGGCATGGGCAAGGTTCAGGTGCAGCCACATGAACTCATCGTTGTCTGCCGGCTCCAGCAGGCGCTGCAAGGCCTCGGCCGAGTCGATTTCCCGCGCGGCCTGACCCGGGCAGAAGGCGAAACCATACAGCAGTCCATAGAGATCCGCTTCCGAATGCCCATGGACCGGGCCCAGCATCATGCGGTCTGCCATGTGGGTAGAAACCGAGTGTTAAGAAATTGAAATCATAAATTTCAATACATGACAGTGGGATGACGACACGCCCGGCGCGAACATTGATCCAGATTAATACCGCTGCACCCCTCCTCCCCCAGACTGACCACTTCGCACCCTCACTGGGGGACTAGGCATGACCATTATCGTGACCGGCGCCGCCGGTTTCATCGGCAGCAATCTGGTCAAGGCGCTCAACCAGCGCCACGAAACCCGGATCATCGCCGTCGATGACCTCACCGATGGCGACAAATTTCGCAACCTCGCCGACTGCGACATCGCCGACTACCTGGACAAGCACGACTTCATCGAGCGCCTGCGCCAAGGCCAGTTCGGCAAGGTACGCGCCGTGCTGCACCAGGGCGCCTGCTCCAGCACCGTCGAAGGTGACGGCCGCTTCATGATGGAAAACAACTACCGCTACAGCTGTGACCTGTTCAGCGCCGCCCAAGCCCAACAGGTGCCCATGCTGTACGCCTCCTCGGCAGCCGTGTACGGCGCAGGCCAGGTGTTTCGCGAGCAGCGCGAACATGAGCAGCCGCTGAACGTCTACGGCTACTCCAAATTCCTCTTCGATCAATATGTGCGCCGGCACCTGCCCGCGGCCCGCAGCCAGGTCGTCGGGTTGCGCTACTTCAACGTCTACGGGCCACGCGAGCAGCACAAGGGCGCCATGGCCTCGGTCGCGCTGCACTGCTTCAACCAGTACCAGGCCCATGGCAAGGTCAGCCTGTTCGGCCAGTATGGCGACTACCCGAGCGGCGGCCACCTGCGCGACTTCGTCTCAGTGGACGATGTGGTCAAGGTCAACCTGTTCTTCCTCGACCACCCGCAACTGAGCGGCATCTTCAACGTCGGCAGCGGCCGCGCCCAGCCTTTCAATGACGTTGCCCTGGCGGTCATCAACCGCCTGCGCGGGCAAGAAGGCCTGCCGCCGTTGACGCTGCAGGCGGCCTTGCGCGAAGGCGTGCTGGAATATTCGGCGTTTCCCGAGCACTTGCGCGGCAAGTACCAGTGCTACACCTGCGCCGACCTGCAGCGCCTGCGCAGCGTGGGCTTCGCGGCTGGCATGGCGGCCGTCGAGCAAGGCGTTGCGCGCTATTGCGACTGGTTGCTGGGTGAGCAACGCCCGTTGCAGATGCCGTTCAGCCAGGCGGGCGTTGCTTGAAGGTGGCTCAGGCCAGGCCGCCAAAGCGCTTGTAGAAACTCTCGTTCACATCCGGCAGCGGGCCGTCCGCGGTTTCCAGCGCGGTGTTCAGCCAGTCTTCGGCCTTGGCGAAGATCAGCCGATACAGGTTGCGGCACAGCTGGCGTGCGGCCCTGCCTTCCCAGTCGCCCGGCAACAACTCGTCGGGCAACTGCGGGTCGCGCAGCAGCAACCGGCGGTATTCATGGATGAGCAAGGTGCGCGCCAGGAAGCAGTCCTGGGCATCGAGCTCGGGCTGCTCCTTCAGGCTCTGCCACAGCGGCCGGAACAGCTGGATGAACTCGCTGTACTGCTGCCCCAGTTCATCGATACGCCAACTTTCCCGCACCTGCGCACGCAGGGCCTTGGAGGCCAGCACTTCCTGGGTGTGGGTTTCGAAGACGATGCTGTCGTCGCTCGCCTCCAGCTCGCGCAAGGTTGCCGCCAGGTCGCTGCGGTCAGCCCGCGGGCAGCCCAGCACGTTGGGCGCCATCACGCCGAAACCCTGCCATTCCAACTCTTCGCGCACGGCCTTGCGCTTGCCGGCTTCGAGCTGCGACAGCAGCACCAGGGTCCAGGCGCCATCCCAGGCCGGCTGGCTTGGGCTGTAGACCCGCTTGAAGGCTTTTTCGAAGCGCCGCCGGCCAGTGCCGGTGAGGCTGTAGTAGCTGCGCCGGCCGACTTTTTCGGCGGTCAGCCAGCCTTCCTTGGTCAGGCGGAAGATCGAGGTGCGGATCAGCCGTTCATTGATGCCGATCGGCTCCAGCAGGTTGATCAGGCTACCCAGCCAGACCGTGCCGCCATGGGGTTCGATGGCATCCCCGTAGAGGGTGATGATCAGCGAACTGGCGCGAATCGGGGTCTGCTCCTGGAAGCGGGTGATCAAGGTATTCAGCGGGGCGAGGTTGCTCATGGAGGAACTGTGCGCGGAGAAAGCACCGACTATACCTGTGCGGCGGCCTGCCTGGCCATGGCGCGCGGGCAGGTTCATGCGCCCGCCTCGCCTTTGGGGCGCAAACCATCGTCGCCCATGCGCGGGCGCTGGGCCTCGGCCTCGGTCAGCGGCGGGCACTCGACCAGGCTGGCCATGCAGCGCTGGGTCAGCCGCTGATACTCGGCGGTGCCGCGCTGTTTCCAGGCCAGTTCCTCGTCGCTCAGCGGGCGCTTGACCTGGGCCGGCGCGCCCATCACCAGGCTCTGTTCGGCGCAGCTGAAGCCGGCCTTGACGAATGCCGTGGCAGCGACGATGCAGCGCGGCGCGACATGGGCGCCGTCCATTACCACGGCGTTCATCCCGATCAGCGCGTCCTCGCCTACCCGGCAGCCGTGCAGCACTGCGCCATGGCCGACGTGGCCGTTGCGCTCGATCACGGTGTCGCCACCGGGGAAGCCATGCATCACGCAGGTGTCCTGCAGGTTGGCGCCCTCTTCCAGCACGATCCGGCCGAAATCACCCCGCAACGAGGCCAGCGGCCCCACGTAGCAGTGCGGGCCGACGATCACGTCGCCGATCAGCACGGCGCTGGGGTGGACATAGGCAGTGGGGTCGACCACTGGGGTCAGGCCATCGAGGCGGTAGCAAGGCATGGCGTTTATCCTGAAATGATTCGCAACGTTTTCTGATCTTGTATCGTAAATGTGTTTTTCGTCAAACCCTATCGAGCCTGCCAAATGCGGGGTATGCAGAGAAGGCGCACCTATCAGGCAATCGCTTATAAGATACACGAACTCTGTGTTGCTATTGCATTCATGTATCACATGGTGCTTATACTGGCTCCACCTGGGCACGGCCCCCCGTCGCCCCTGCAGACAATTCCAATAAACGCCGGCCACGCGATGCGCCGTGCGAGCAGCCCGAGGACCCCCACATGCCGCGTTATCTCCACGTGCAAGCGCCTGAACACGGCGTGCGCCTGGTCACCCTGCAACGGCCCGAAGCGCTCAATGCCTTGTGCACCGAACTGCTGGCAGAACTGGCCAGCGAACTGGAGGCCGCCGACCGCGACGAGCAGACCCGCGCCGTGGTGATCACCGGCAGCCGCAAGGCCTTTGCCGCCGGCGCCGACATCGGCGAGATGGCCGAACGCGACCTGGTCGGCATTCTCAACGACCCCCGCGTCGGCCACTGGCACCGCATCGCAGGCTTCAGCAAACCCCTGGTCGCCGCCGTCAACGGCTACGCCCTGGGCGGTGGCTGCGAGCTGGTGATGTGCGCCGACATCGTCATCGCCGGCGTCGACGCCCGTTTCGGCCAGCCGGAAATCAACCTGGGCATCATCCCCGGTGCCGGCGGCACCCAGCGCCTGCTGCGCGCCGTGGGCAAGCCGCTGGCCATGCAGATGGTGCTGACCGGCGAAGCCATTACCGCCGGGCATGCCCTGCAGGCCGGCCTGGTCAGCGAACTCACCCAGCCCGAACTGACCGTGGAGCGCGCCGTGCAAGTGGCCCGCAGCATCGCCGCCAAGGCGCCGCTGGCGGTACGCCTGGCCAAGGAAGCGCTGCTCAAGGCCGGCGACACCGACCTTGCCAGCGGCCTGCGCTTCGAGCGCCATGCCTTCACCCTGCTGGCCGGCACCGCCGACCGCAACGAGGGCATCCGCGCCTTCCAGGAAAAACGCCCGGCCCAGTTCGAAGGCCGTTGACCTGCCCTTTCCCTTGCCTGACGGAGCGAGTCCGAGATGACTTTCCAGCACATTCTGTTTTCCATCGAGGATGGCGTTGCCCTCCTCTCGCTGAACCGGCCCGAGCAGCTGAACAGCTTCAACACCGCGATGCACCTGGAGGTGCGCGAAGCCTTGAAGCAAGTGCGCCAGAGCGACCAGGCCCGGGTGCTGCTGCTGACCGGCGAAGGCCGCGGCTTCTGCGCAGGCCAGGACCTGTCCGACCGCAATGTGGCACCAGGGGCCGAAATGCCTGACCTGGGCGAGTCCATCGAGCGCTTCTACAACCCCCTGGTGCGCACCCTGCGCGAGCTGCCGCTGCCGGTCATCTGCGCCGTCAACGGCGTGGCCGCAGGCGCCGGGGCCAACCTGCCGCTGGCCTGCGACCTGGTGCTGGCAGCACGTTCGGCCAGCTTCATCCAGGCGTTCTGCAAGATCGGCCTGGTGCCGGACTCTGGCGGCACCTGGCTGCTGCCCCGCCTGGTGGGCATGGCCCGGGCCAAGGCGCTGGCCATGCTCGGCGAGCGCCTGAGCGCCGAGCAGGCCGAGCGTTGGGGGCTGATCCACCGCGTGGTCGACGATGCCGCCCTGCGCGACGAGGCCATGACCCTGGCGCGCCACCTGGCCAGCCAGCCGACCTACGGCCTGGCGCTGATCAAGCGCAGCCTCAATGCCAGCTTCGACAACAGCTTCGACCAGCAGCTGGAGCTGGAGCGCGACCTGCAGCGCCTGGCCGGGCGCAGCGAGGACTACCGTGAAGGCGTCAGCGCCTTCACGACCAAGCGCACACCGGCATTCAAGGGGCGTTGAGCATGCACGCACTGCACACTGACGCCCTGGTGGCGGTCATCGGCGCCGGTGCCATGGGCGCCGGCATCGCCCAGGTCGCGGCCCAGGCCGGGCACCCGGTCAAGCTCTACGACAACCGCCCCGGCGCGGCTGCCCAGGCCGTGGCAGGCATCGACCAGCAACTCGGGCGCCTGGTGGAAAAAGGCAAGCTGCAGGCCGAGGCCCGCCACGCCATCGTGGCCCGCCTGCAGCCGGTGGAGGCGATCGAGGCCCTGGCCGATGCGCGCCTGGTGATCGAAGCCATCGTCGAGAACCTGCAGGTCAAGCAAGGGCTGCTGCGTCAGCTCGAAGAGCTGTGCGCGCCGGACTGCATCCTCGCCAGCAACACCTCGTCGCTGTCCATCACCAGCCTCGCCGCTGGCCTGCAGCGGCCTGGGCAAGTGATTGGCATGCACTTCTTCAACCCGGCGCCGCTGATGGCCTTGGTGGAAGTGGTCTGCGGCCTGGCCACCGAGCCCGCGATTGCCGCCACCTTGTATGAAACCGCCAAGGCCTGGGGTAAGCAGCCGGTGTACACCCGCTCCACCCCCGGTTTCATCGTCAACCGCGTGGCCCGCCCGTTCTACGCTGAAAGCCTGCGCCTGCTGCAGGAAGGCGCGGCGGACTGCGCCACCCTGGATGCGCTGCTGCGCGATGCCGGCGGTTTTCGCATGGGCGCGTTCGAGCTGACCGACCTGATCGGCCATGACGTCAACTACGCCGTTACCTGCTCGGTGTTCGATGCCTTTTATGGCGACTTCCGCTTCCAGCCCTCGCTGGTGCAAAAAGAGCTGGTCGACGCCGGCCGCCTCGGGCGCAAGAGTGGCCAGGGCTTCTACCGCTACGCCGAGGGCGCGCAGCGGCCGCAGCCGGCAGTGCTGCACAGCGCGCTGACTGTCGAGCACTGCGTGGTCGAAGGCGACCTGGGCGTCATGCAGCCGCTCATCGAGCGCTTGCGCGACAGTGGGCTTGGCGTCAGCCAGCGTGATGGCCATGGCCTGATCCAGGTCGGCGAAGCGACCCTGGCGCTGTCCGATGGCCGCCTGGCCAGCCAGCGCGCCCGTGAAGACGGCCTGCGCAACCTGGTGCTGGTCGACCTGGCCCTGGATTACCGCAGCGCCACGCGCATCGCCATCAGCTGGTCTGCCGATACCTGCGAGCAGGCCCGCGATCAGGCGGTGGCCTTGCTGCAACGCGCCGGCCTGCAGGTATCGGCGCTGGCCGACCTGCCTGGCCTGGTGGTGCTGCGCACCGTGGCCATGCTCGCCAACGAAGCGGCCGACGCCGTGCTGCAAGGCGTCGGCAGCGCCGCCGACATCGACCTGGCCATGCGCACCGGGGTCAATTACCCGCGCGGCCCGCTGGCCTGGGCCGAGCAGATCGGCCTGGGCTACACCCTGCGCGTGCTCGACAACCTGCAACGCAGCTACGGCGAAAGCCGCTACCGCCCTTCCCTGCTGCTGCGCCGCCAAGCGGCCCAAGGAGCTCGCCTGCATGACTGACCCGCACCGCACCCCCGACCAACTGGCCCAGGCCTGCGCCGACGCCATGTTCTCCCGCGACCAGGCTTCCCAGGCGCTGGGCATCAGCCTCATCGATGCCGGCGCCGGCCGCGCGTGCCTGCGCATGCCGGTGCGCGCCGACATGATCCAGGGCCACGGCACCTGCCACGGCGGCTTTTTGTTCGCCCTGGCCGACTCGGCCTTCGCGTTTGCCTGCAACAGCTACGACGAAGCCACCGTCGCCCTGGGCTGCAGCATCGACTACGTCGCCCCGGCACTGCGCGGCGACCTGCTGACGGCCACGGCCAGCGAGCAGGCGCGCAAGGGGCGTACCGGGCTGTATGACGTGCGCATCGAAAACCAGCGCGGCGAACTGGTCGCCCTGTTCCATGGCAAATCCTACAAAGTGCGCGGCACGGTGCTTGCGCAGGAGACCCAAGATGAGTGAACACACCCTGTCCGAGGCGCTGATCATCGACGCCGTGCGCACGCCCATCGGCCGCTACGGCGGCGCCCTGAGCCAGGTGCGCGCCGACGACCTGGCCGCGGTACCGATCAAGGCGTTGGTCGAGCGCCACCCGGAGCTGGACTGGCAAGCCATCGACGATGTGATCCTCGGCTGCGCCAACCAGGCCGGTGAAGACAACCGCAACGTCGCGCGCATGGCCGCGCTGCTGGCCGGGCTGCCGATCAGCGTGCCGGGCACCACGCTCAACCGCCTGTGCGGCTCGGGCATGGACGCCATCGGCAATGCCGCCCGCGCCCTGCGCTGTGGCGAGGCCGGCCTGATGCTGGCGGGCGGCGTCGAGTCGATGTCGCGGGCGCCGTTCGTCATGGGCAAGTCGGAACAGGCTTTCGGGCGCAGCGCCGAGCTGTTCGACACCACCATCGGCTGGCGTTTCGTCAACCCCTTGACGCAGGCCGGGCATGGCATCGACTCGATGCCGGAAACGGCAGAAAACGTCGCCGCCCAGTTCGGCATTTCCCGCGCCGACCAGGATGCCTTCGCCCTGCGCAGCCAGCACAAGGCCGCCGCCGCCCAGGCGCGTGGCCGCCTGGCGCGGGAAATCGTGCCGGTGACGATTGCCCAGCGCAAAGGCCCGGCCTTGCAGGTGGCGCAGGATGAACACCCGCGCGCCGACACTACCCTTGAGCAACTGGCCAAGCTCGGCACGCCGTTCCGCCAGGGCGGCAGCGTCACCGCCGGCAATGCCTCGGGCGTCAACGACGGCGCCTGCGCCCTGCTGCTGGCCAGCAGCGAGGCCGCCCGCCGCCATGGCCTCAAGCCGCGTGGGCGGATCGTCGGCATGGCGGTGGCCGGGGTCGAGCCGCGCATCATGGGCATCGGCCCGGTGCCGGCGACCCGCAAGGTGCTGGCCCTGACCGGCCTGTCGCTGGCCGACATGGATGTGATCGAGCTCAACGAGGCTTTTGCCGCCCAGGGCCTGGCGGTGCTGCGCGAGCTGGGGCTGCAGGACGACGACCCACGGGTCAACCCCAACGGCGGCGCCATCGCCCTCGGCCACCCGCTGGGCATGAGCGGCGCGCGGCTGGTCACCACCGCCCTGCACGAGCTGGAAGAAACCGCCGGACGCTACGCCCTGTGCACCATGTGCATCGGCGTGGGCCAAGGCATCGCCATGGTCATCGAGCGTCTCTGACCAATGGCTTGTTACTGAACGCGACGCCGCCGGTTATGCTGCGTCCATGACACTCACGGCCCTGCTGCTTGCACGCCAGGCGCCGGTCTACAAGAACAATTCGAGTGATGCCATGAACATGTACCACGAAGCCGATCGTGCCCTGCTGGACCCGATGGAAACCGCCAGCGTGGACGCGCTGCGCCAGCACCAGCTGGAGCGCCTGCGCTGGAGCCTTGCGCACGCCTACGACAAGGTGCCGCTGTACCGCAAGCGTTTCGACGAATGCGGCGCCCACCCCGATGACCTGAAAACCCTCGACGACCTGGCGAAGTTCCCCTTCACCGGCAAGAACGATTTGCGCGACAACTACCCCTACGGCATGTTCGCCGTGCCCCAGCAGGAGGTGGTGCGCCTGCACGCCTCCAGCGGCACCACCGGCAAGCCGACCGTGGTCGGCTACACGCAGAACGACATCGACACCTGGGCCAATGTGGTCGCCCGCTCGATCCGCGCCGCCGGCGGGCGCAAGGGCGACAAGGTGCACGTGTCCTACGGCTACGGCCTGTTCACGGGCGGTCTGGGCGCCCACTACGGCGCCGAGCGCCTGGGTTGCACGGTGATCCCCATGTCGGGCGGCCAGACCGAAAAGCAGGTGCAGCTGATTCGCGACTTCCAGCCCGACATCATCATGGTCACCCCCTCGTACATGCTCAACCTGGCCGACGAGATCGAACGCCAGGGCATCGACCCCAACGACCTCAAGCTGCGCCTGGGCATCTTCGGCGCCGAGCCGTGGACCGACGAATTGCGCCGCTCCATCGAACAGCGCCTGGGCATCAACGCCCTGGACATCTACGGCCTGTCGGAAATCATGGGCCCGGGCGTGGCCATGGAGTGCATCGAGACCAAGGACGGCCCGACCATCTGGGAAGACCACTTCTACCCCGAGATCATCGACCCGGTCAGCGGCGCGGTGCTGCCCGACGGCCAGCTCGGCGAGCTGGTATTCACCTCGCTGAGCAAGGAGGCGCTGCCGATGGTGCGCTACCGCACTCGCGACCTGACCCGCCTGTTGCCGGGCACGGCGCGGCCGATGCGGCGCATCGGCAAGATCACCGGGCGCAGCGACGACATGCTGATCATTCGCGGGGTCAACGTGTTCCCCACGCAGATCGAAGAGCAGGTGCTGAAAATAAAACAGCTTTCCGAGCTTTATGAGATTCATCTGTATCGCAATGGCAATCTCGACAGCGTTGAGGTGCACGTGGAGTTGCGCGGCGAATGCCAAAGCCTGGATGAGGCGCAGCGCAAGCTCATTGCCGGTGAATTGACCAAGCAGATCAAGACCTACATCGGCATCAGCACCCAGGTGCGGCTGCAGCCCTGCGGGACGCTCAAGCGCTCCGAGGGCAAGGCCTGCCATGTGTTCGACAAACGGTTGGCCAGCTGATTCATCAGCTGCCTTTTGTGGCCCCGGCTTAGTCCGGGGCTTTTTTTTGGGTTGAATCTGAGGGCCTCTTCGCGGGGCAAGCCCGCTCCCACAGAGCTTGTGGAGAGCCCCAGATCCCTTGTGGGAGCGGGCTTGCCCCGCGAAAGGGCCGGCATGTGATACACAAATCTTATTTGATACACATAAAACTGTTTGACGTTATGTTTTGTATCGCTTACAAATGACTCATGCCTTAGCAGGAGTCGGAACATGTACGCACAGCTAGTGGAAACCGGAGTCAAGCGCGTCAAGTCGCTGGAAGAGATGTCGCCCGAAGAGCGCCACTTCCAGGAAAAGATCGACGCCGAAATCAAGATCGAAGCCAAGAACTGGATGCCCGAGGCCTACCGCCAGACCCTGATCCGGCAGATCTCCCAGCACGCCCACTCGGAAATCGTCGGCATGCTCCCGGAAGGCAACTGGGTCACCCGCGCCCCCAGCCTCAAGCGCAAGCTGCAGCTGATGGCCAAGATTCAGGACGAAGCCGGCCACGGCCTGTACCTGTACAGCGCCATGGAAACCCTCGGCGCCGACCGCGACGAAGAGATCGCCAAGCTGCACAGCGGCAAGGCCAAGTACTCGAGCATCTTCAACTACCCGACCCTGAGCTGGGCCGACATGGGCGCGGTGGGCTGGCTGGTCGATGGCGCCGCCATCGTCAACCAGGTGGTGCTCCAGCGCACCTCCTACGGCCCCTACTCCCGCGCCATGA
>NZ_DJTF01000103.1:0-11693 GCF_002438125.1 Pseudomonas sp. UBA6315 | reverse complement strand
CAGGCGGCTCCTGCTTGGCTGGTTTTCGACGAATTGCCCGGGCGATAGGCGCGGACCGACTGGTGCGCCAGGGCAGTGAGGATCAGCAGGGTCGAGCCGACCACCACGGTGTACACGCCGATGTCGAAGAACAGCGCGCTGGCCACGTGCACGTCGCCCAGCAGCGGCAGGTGCAGGTGGGCGGTGTGGGTGGTGAGGAACGGATAGCCCAGCAGCATGGCACCGACCCCGGTCAGGGTGGCGCACAGCAGCCCGGTGCCCATCCAGCGCAGCGGCCGCAGGCTCATCTGTGCCTCCACCCACTGGGTACCGGCGACCATGTACTGCAGGATGAACGCCACCGACATCACCAGGCCTGCGACGAAACCACCGCCTGGCTGGTTGTGGCCGCGCATGAACAGGTACATCGACACCAGCAGGGCGATCGGCAGCAGCAGGCGAACCAGCACCGCTGGCACCATCATGAAGCCCAGGGCGGTGTCGGTGGCATGGCG
Source organism: Pseudomonas sp. UBA6315 (assembly GCF_002438125.1). Classification (NCBI taxonomy): domain Bacteria; kingdom Pseudomonadati; phylum Pseudomonadota; class Gammaproteobacteria; order Pseudomonadales; family Pseudomonadaceae; genus Pseudomonas; species Pseudomonas sp. UBA6315. Next base: position 11,199 of record NZ_DJTF01000103.1, on the reverse strand, counting down.
TGGGTTGATCAGGTCGGTGACCACGTCAGGTGCCAGCAGGCGCTGCTGGGAAGGCAGCTGCATGCTCTCCTTGGGTGGGCGGAAGCGGCGCAGCAGGGCGAACACGGTGAGCGCTACGGCCACCAGCACGGTAATCTCGCCGAGCGTGTCGAAACCGCGGAAGTCCACCAGCATCACATTGACCACGTTGGTGCCACCGCCTTGGGGCAGGGCCCGGCTCAGGTAGAACGAGGAGATGTCATTGGGCGTGGGCCGCGTCAGCATGGCGTAGGACAGCACGGCCATGCCGGCGCCGACCAGGATGGCCAGCACCAGGTCGCGCAAGCGCCGCACACGCGCCCGCTCAAGGCTCCCGGGCAAGGGCGAGACGCCTTCGATACGCCGTGGCAGCCAGCGCAGGCCGAGCAGGATCAGCACCGTGGTGACCACTTCCACCACAAGTTGGGTCAGGGCCAGGTCGGGTGCGGAGAACCAGACGAAGGTGATGCAGGTCATCAGGCCGCAGACGCTGACCATGATCAGTGCGGCCAGGCGGTGGTACTTGGCCTGGTAGGCAGCGCCGATGGCGCAGGCAATGGCAATCAGCCACAGCGCGACGAACACGCCGGAGCCCGGGATCTTGGGCCGCTCGCCCCAACTCAGGCCGCTGTACAGCATGGGCGTGAGGCCGGCGAGGAAGGCCGCCAGCACCAGCATGAACAGTTGCGACTGCAGGCGGCGGCTGGTCAGCAGCTTCTCGACCCGTCGGGCCAGCAGCATCAGGCGCACCTGGCCATGTTCGAACAGGCGCTTGCCATTGAAGCGCTCGATCAGCGGCGGGTTCGGGAAGCGGCCCAGGCGCAGCTGGTTGCGCAGCAGCAGGTAGAGCACGACGCCACCGCTCATGGCCACCAGGCTCATGATCAGCGGGGCGTTCCAGCCGTGCCAGATGGCCAGGCTGTATTCTGGCAGAGTGCCGCCCACCACGGGCAGGGCGGCGGCGGCCAGCAGCGGGCCGACCGATTGTGCGGGGAAGATGCCGACCACCAGGCAGGTGAGCACCAGCAGCTCGACCGGCGCACGCATCCAGCGAGGTGGTTCATGCGGGGTGTGCGGCAAGTCCTGGGCGGGCGGGCCGAAGAACACATCGACCGTGAAGCGCAGGGCGTAGGCGACGCTGAAGGTGCCGGCGAGGGTGGCGATCACCGGCAGCGCGGCCTCGACCCAGGCGGTCGAGGAAATGAACACGGTCTCGGCGAAGAACATTTCCTTGGACAGGAAGCCGTTCATCAGCGGCACGCCCGCCATCGAGGCGCTGGCGACCATGGCCAGTGTCGCGGTGTAGGGCACCAGGCGGATCAGCCCGCTGAGGCGGCGGATGTCGCGGGTGCCGCTTTCGTGGTCGATGATGCCGGCGGCCATGAACAGCGAAGCCTTGAAGGTGGCATGGTTGAGGATGTGGAACACAGCGGCGACGGCCGCCAGCGGGCTGTTCAGGCCCAGCAGCAGGGTGATCAGGCCCAGGTGGCTGATGGTGGAATAGGCCAGCAGGCCCTTGAGGTCGTTCTGGAACATCGCCGCGAAGGCGCCCAGCAGCAGGGTCAGGGCGCCGGCGCCGCCGACGATCCAGAACCACTCCTCGCTGCCCGATAGCACCGGCCACAGCCGCGCGAGCAGGAACACCCCGGCCTTGACCATGGTCGCCGAGTGCAGGTAGGCAGAGACCGGCGTGGGCGCCGCCATGGCGTGGGGCAGCCAGAAATGGAAGGGGAACTGCGCGCTCTTGCTGAGCGCACCGAGCAGGATCAGGGGCAGCAGCACGGGATACAGCGCATGCTGGCGGATGACATCGCCAGCGGCCAGCACCTTGTCCAGGTCGTAGCTGCCGACCACATGGCCAAGCAGCAGCGCGCCCACCAGCAGGCACAGGCCGCCGGCCCCTGTGACCATCAGCGCCATGTAGGCGCCGCGGCGGGCGTCGGCGCGGTGGTGCCAGTAGCCGATCAGCAGGAACGAGAACAGGCTGGTCAGCTCCCAGAAGAACACCAGCTGGATCAGGTTGCCGGAGATCACCAGGCCGAGCATGGCACCCATGAACGCCAGGAAGAAGGCGAAGAAGCGCGGCACCGGATCTTGTGGCGACATGTAGTAGCGCGCATACAGCGACACCAGGCTACCGATGCCCAGCACCAGCAGCGAGAACAGCCAGGCGAAGCCGTCCATGCGCAGCACGAGGTTCAAGCCGAGGCTGGGCAACCAGAGGAATTCTTCGCGGATGACGCCGCCGTCGGCGATCTGGGGGTACAGCAGTGCTACCTGGACCGTGCCGACCAGGGCCACGAGCCCCGCAAGGATGGACTCGGCATTACGTGCGTTGTGCGGCAGCACAGCTGCCAGGCAACTGCCCACGAACGGCAGAAGCAGTAGCACTATCAATGACATAGCGTTCTATTCTGGAAAGGTTTGCAAGGATCATACGTGCCGAGCAGGTGATCACCAACACGCAAGCTGTCGCAGAATCATACAAACATGGCGTGACAAGCCATTTTTTTATAACAGTTTTTTACAAAGCATAGCTGCAGTTGCGCGCTTTACCGGCCGGTTTCGTGTTCCTGATCGTGCGCTATCTCGATGGGCTCGCTGGCCTCGCGGGTGCGGCGCAGCTTCAGTTCGCTCACCACCACGGCCATCACGATCAACACACCGCCCAGCAGCGCCACGCCGGGCAGGCGGTCGCCGGCGATGCGCCCAACTATTCCGGCCCACACCGGCTCCCCGGCGTAGATCAGGGTGGCGCGGGTTGGCGATACCGATTGCTGCGCCCAGTTCATCGCCACCTGGATCACCGCGCTCATGGCACCCAGGCCGAGCGCGCTGAGCAGCAACAGCCAGGAGAAGTCGGGGAGGCGCTCCTGGGTCGGGACGATCATCAGGAACGCCAGCAGCGAGGCGGTGGCCAGTTGCACCACGGTCACCCGGCGCACATCGACCTGGCCTGCGTAGCGGCTGATCAGGATGATCTCGCCGGCGATGGCCACGGCGCTGACCAGGGTGACCACTTCGCCTTCACTAAAATGCAGGGCGCCGCCCTGAGGCCCGGCCAGCAGCATCAGGCCGATGAACGCCAGGCAGATGCCGATGCTGGGCATCAGCCCTGGCCGGCGCCCCAGTACCAGCCACTGCAACAGTGGCACGAACGGCACGTAGAGCGCGGTGATGAACGCCGACTGGCTGCTGCTGATGGTCTGCAGGCCCATGGTCTGCAAGCCGTAGCCGAGCATGATGGTCACGCCGATCAGCACCCCGGCCTTGAGCTCGGTGAAGGTCAGCCCAGGCAGTGCCCGCGCCGACACCAGGCCGACGAAAAAGGCCGCCGCAGCAAAGCGCAGGCCGACGAAGAACATCGGGCCGCTGACGGTCATGACGTTGTGCACCAGCAGGAAGGTGCCGCCCCACAGCATGGTGATGAACACCAAAACCATTTCGGCCTTGCTCAGGCGAAACGACAGGGAGGTCTTCGGGCTGCTGGTCGGTAGGCTCATGCGCTTGCACACTCAGAGGGGGGCGGCGCACAATCGGCGCAAAGTGGGCAGTATACTGCGCAACCTGGGTAAGTGAGCAATATAGTGCACAAAGAATCCACGCACCGCGCGTCGGTGCTGCAGCATGTCAGCTTCAACGTTCGCAGCCTGCGCAATGCTGCTGCCATGAGCCAGACCACGCTGGCCGAGCGCTCCGGGGTCAGCCGGCGGATGCTGGTGGCAATCGAGGCAGGCGAAAAGAATGTCAGCCTGACCACCCTGGACTTGATCGCCGAGGCCCTTGGGGTGGCGTTCAGTACGCTCATCCAGGCACCCGACCAGCGCGACCCCAGCCGTATCGACGAACTGGCCTGGGCAGGGGTGCACCCGCAGAGCAAGGCGGTGCTGCTGGCCAGCAGCGCGGCGCGGCGCGAGGTGGAAATCTGGGAGTGGACCCTGGCGCCAGGCGAATGCTACGTCAGCGAAGCCGACGCCGAGGGGTGGAGCGAGCAGATCTACGTGGCCGAAGGCCAGCTCACGCTGATCATCGAAGAGGTCGAGCACTGCCTGCAGGTCGGCCAGTTCCATGTGTTTGCCAGCAACTGCCGGTACGCGTATCGCAACGATGGCGCTGTGACCACGCGCTTCGTGCGCAACGTGGTGATCTGATCGCGACCTGTCATCGGTGCAGCAGCTCGTCCGTCTTCACCACCTTGGCATAGGCGAACGCCAGCGCGGCCATTGCCGAGGCATGGACGTCCGCCGCCGGCACCTGCTTGCCATCGAAGTCCAGCGCCAGGGTGGCGCAGGCATCATGCGCCACGGTGACGTCATAGCCGAGGTCGGCCGCGGCGCGAGTGGCGGCGTCGATGCACATGTGGCTCATGCTGCCGACGATGGTCAGGGCCTCGATGCCGTGCTTGTCCAGGGTGCCCTTGAGGGGCGTATCGCGAAACGCATTGACCTGGTGCTTGAGTACCACGGGCTCGCCTTGCTGGGGCTGCACCTTGCTGTGGATCGCCGCACCGGGTGATGCCGGCGCGAAGAAGGGGGCGTCGGCTGCTTCGAATTCATGGCGTACATGCACCACCAGGTCACCGCGCTGGCGCGCTGCGGCCAGCAGCCTTGCGGCATTGTCGGCGGCCTGCTCGGCGCCTTCGAGCGTCCATTTGCCGCCGGGGAAGTAATCGTTCTGGATGTCGATGATGATCAACGCCTGCTTGCTCATGCTGCCTCCTGTGGCGATCGTTGTGGCCAGACGCTAGTTATAGGTGCTGCAGCGCTGTACTGCCGGAAAATAGCGCGCAATCACGGCGCGGGTGGATGCGGCCCTGGCCCCGCTTCGGCCAGGTGGTCCTGGCGGTTGCGCAGCGGGCACTCCTTCAGCGACAGGCAGCCGCAGCCAATGCAGCCGTCCAGCTGGTCGCGCAGCATCACCATCTCATCGATGCGCCGGCTGAGGTCCTCACGCCAGCGCGCCGATAGCCGCTGCCAGTCTTCGGCGGTCGGGGTGTGGTGGCTGGGCAGCGTGGCGAGGGCCGTGGCGATCTCGGCCAGCGGGATGCCCAGGCGCTGGGCCATCTTGATCACCGCCACGCGGCGCAGCATGGCGCGCGGGTAGCGACGCTGGTTGCCCGTGTTGCGGCTGCTGTGGATCAGGCCTTTGGTTTCATAGAAGTGCAGGGCGGTAACGGCCACGCCGCTGCGGGCGGCCAATTGGCCGACGCTCAGTTGGGTGTCCTGCGCTGTCGAGGTGGGGCGTGGCATGCGCAAAAAGCTCTTGACCTTGAGTTAACTGGAGGTTTTACCCTGCTGGCCATCGCGCTGCAAGCGTCCGAAGCAAGGAGACTGACCATGACGGCCACGCCGCATGCTTTGTGGTTTACCCAGATGATCGAATACGAAGTACCGGTTTCGCGCCAGGCCGCATTGGCCCAGGCCCTGGTCACGCGCAGCGAGGAGTTGGCTTTGCGTTGCGAAGGGCTGCAGGGGGTTAGCGTGCAGGCCAGCGATGACGGCAGCCGGGTGCTGCAGTACTTGCAGTGGCAGTCGCGCCAGGCGTGGGCGACGGCGGCACAAAGCTTCGCACAAGAGCCGTTTCTCGACCTGCTCAGCCAGCACCAGGCGCGGGGCGTCAACTTTACTGCCTACCAGGCGCTACGCAGCCTGGTGCGCGGCGCCGACGGCGGCCTGCATTGCCAGGTGGGCGAGCTTCAGGCGTACCACGGTGCGTAGTGCGGGTAGCGGTCCAGGCGCGCACCGATCACCATCTCGCTGATCCAGGCGGCCAGGATCGAGCTGTAGGCCTTCTGGCTTTCTTCGCTGGAGAGCGCGTGGTCGGCACCGTCGACGATGCGGTGGGTCAGCGAATGGGCGCCGATGAACGCCGAGCGATAGCTCATCAGCGTGGTGTGCGGGACGTAGTCGTCCTGTTCGGATTCGACCAGCAGCACATCGCCGGCGAATTCCGCGCAGGCGGCCAGGGCCCGGTTGTCGGCCGGGCCGAGCGGGCGCTGGCGGTAGGCATTGAGGCGCTGGCGGTCGAGGGCTTGCTTGGGGGTGTCCCATTGGTCATCCCAGTACATCGCCGGTACCCGCAACGCCAGCCATTTCACCGGGCGCTGCAGGGTCAGCAAGGTGGCCAGGTAGCCGCCATAACTGCTGCCGATGATGGCGATGGCATTGCTGTCCACGGCGGGGTGATTGGCCAGGCAGTCATAGGCGGCCAGCAGGTCCTTGAGGTTTTGCTCGCGGGTTACCGTCAGCCGCTGGTTCTCGGTCTTCTCGTGGCCGCGCAGGTCGAAGGTCATGCATACGCAACCCAGCCCGGTGATATGCCGGGCGCGGGCCAGGTCACGCTGCTGGCTGCCACCCCAGCCGTGGACGAAGAGGATGCCGGGCATCTTGCTGCCGGGGCTGACCAGCGTGCCGGCGATGCTGCCGTTGTCCACCTGCAGCTCTACGCTTTCACTCTGAATGGTCATGCTCGCGAATCCGCGCGAATTTGCTGAGTTGTCCGAGTTCACTGTCGTTTCCTTGATAGAAGAGGGTGGCATCGGCGGGCAGGTCGTGGCTGCCGAACACTTCATGGGTGGAGGCGCGCAGCCGTTGCAGGGCGGGGTCGCCGGCAAATGCCTGCAGGGCCAGCAGCTCGGCGCTGCTGGCGCCACCCGGGCGCCAGGATTGTTCGAGCACGCCGCTGCGCAGGTGGCCCTGGGCATTGCTGCCGCGAGCGATGTCATAGTTGCGCCGCGATGCAATGAAGCCTGGGAAGTGCAGCTCCGCCGCCTGCTCGTAGGTGATGGCCTGGTTGATCGCCAGGCGCAGATGATCTTCCAGGGGCAGCTGCAGCAAGGCTTGGTAGCCGCCGCGCACCACTACCAGGTCGGAGCCTGCGTAGACTTCGGTGCCCTGGTGGTCGTGGGTCAATTGCTGGGTGCCGTGGTAGCTGCAGGTTATGCCAGCAACGCGAACCTGGCCGACACTGAATGTCTGCACATCGCTCAGGTCTTCTTCCAGCACCAGGCCCCAGAGGGCCAGGTCCTGGTCATCGAGGTCGGCCAACAGCGGCTCCAGTTGGTCCGCTTGGGTGATCACTTTTTGCCCGCGCCCGGCACAGGCCAGCACCGGCTTGAACCGAACGGGGCCATCGAGCAACAGCAACTGCGCTGCGCGGCGGGCGTCGGCTCTACTGAAGACGGTGTAGCCGCGCAGCAGGGCGTCACTGGCCTGCTGGGCGAAGGCATCGGTCCAGCCGGGTGGGAACGTGGCGTTGGCAGGCAGCGGGTGGGAAATTGCCTTGGTGGCCATGTAGGGATGGCTGACCAGGCCGCCAAACAGGTCCTGTTCGCTGCGGATGCCCATCGGTGCGTAGCGAGCCGGGTCGATCAGGGTTTCGGTGGGGAGGTAATAGAAGTTGTCCGCAGCACTGGGCGTTTGCACGTTGTGCGCGGTTGCACAGCCCAGCAACTGGGCCAGGCCGGCAGCGAGCTTGAGGTGTACGGCGCGCTCGTGCTCCGGGGTGTGTTCGCGGGTGTCGAGCAGCACGACGGCAGTCTTCGGGTCGCAGGCGCTGGGCATGGGCATCGACCTGTCTGCAGGGAATGTACTGGTTGTGAAGCTTGTGCCCACGGGAAGTTCAGCCGCAGTCGATCGAAGGTAGGGGCGTTGCACACGGGCGTTGCCTGGGCCTGGATGATTGCAGCGCTGGGATGGCTGTTCCATTATCGTCATCCTGGATCAACCAAGATGTGTCCGCAGGAGTGCGCATGAACGTTCAGACCACGATAGAGCAGAGTGTGCCGCAGCGCCTGGCGCGCGTGCGCGAAGTGATGGCCGAGGCGGGTATGGATGCCCTGCTGGTGCCTTCGGCAGATCCGCATCTGTCCGAATACCTGCCGGGCTACTGGCAAGGGCGCCGCTGGCTGTCGGGGTTCGAGGGTTCGGTCGGCACGCTGGTGGTCACGCCGGAGTTTGCCGGGCTGTGGGCCGACAGCCGCTACTGGGAGCAAGCCGAGAAAGAGTTGGCGGGCAGTGGCATCGAGCTGATGAAGCTGCAGCCGGGCAAGCCGGGTGCGCTGGAGTGGCTGGGTGACAACGTCGTCGCTGGCGGCGCCGTGGCCGTGGATGGCGCGGTGATGGCCCTGGCTTCGGCGCGTCAGCTCGAAGAGCGCCTGAGCGCTCGTGGGGTGCGCCTGGTGACAGACCTTGACGTGCTGGGCAGGGTCTGGGAAGGGCGCCCGGCATTGCCAGGCAACCCGGTGTACCAACACCTGCCGCCGCATGCCACGGTGAGCCGTGCCGAAAAGCTGGCCCAGCTGCGTAGCACCCTGACGGAGAAGGGGGTTGATTGGCATTTCCTGGCCACCCTCGATGACATCGCCTGGCTGTTCAACTTGCGTGGCAGCGATGTGTCCTACAACCCGGTGTTCGTCTCCTTTGCGCTGATCAGCCAGGAACAAGCCATTCTCTTCGTGGGTGCCGAAAAGCTCGATGATCACTTGCGCCATGTGCTCGAGGTGGACGGCATCGAGGTGCGTGACTACCCGCAGGTGCAGCAGGCGCTTGCAGGTTTGGCTGCAGGCAGCCGGCTGCTGGTCGACCCTGCTCGGGTGACGTGCGGCCTGTTGAAGAACCTGGACGGCCAGGTGCAGTTGGTCGAAGGGCTGAACCCGACCACCTTGAGCAAATCGCGCAAGGGGGCCGAAGAGCTGGTGCATATCCGCCGGGTCATGGAGCAGGATGGCGCGGCTTTGTGCGAATTCTTCGCCTGGTTCGAGGCGCATCTTTGCAAGGAGGTCATCACCGAACTGACCATCGATGAGCAATTGAGCGCTGCACGGGCGCGCCGGCCCGATTTCGTCTCGCTGAGCTTCTCCACCATTGCCGCCTTCAATGGCAATGGCGCGATGCCGCATTATCGGGCGACCGAGCAATCCCATGCAGTAATCGAGGGGGATGGCTTGCTGTTGATCGATTCGGGCGGGCAATACCTGGGCGGTACTACCGATATCACCCGGATGGTCCCGGTGGGTACGCCGAGCCTTGCGCAGAAGCAGGACTGCACGCGCGTGCTCAAGGGGGTGATCGCCCTGTCACGGGCCACCTTCCCCCGCGGTATTCTCTCGCCGCTGCTCGATGCCATCGCGCGTGCGCCAATTTGGGCAGACCAGGTCGACTATGGCCACGGGACCGGCCATGGCGTGGGCTATTTCATGAACGTGCACGAAGGGCCGCAGGTCATCGCCTACCAGGCGGCAACCACACCACAGACAGCCATGCAGGTCGGGATGATCAGCTCGATCGAGCCCGGCACCTATCGCCCGGGTGCCTGGGGGGTACGTATCGAGAACCTGGTGGTGAACCGCGAAGCCGGCAACAGTGCGTTCGGCGACTTCCTGAACTTCGAAACCTTGACGTTGTGCCCCATTGATACCCGCTGCCTGCTGCCGGAACTGCTGACCCAGGAAGAGCTGGGCTGGCTCAATGGTTATCACGCAACCGTGCGCGAACGTATCGCGCCATTGCTCAAGGGCGACGCACTGGCCTGGCTGCAGGCGCGTACTGCGCCGTTGTAAGAGGGCGGGAGGCTATTAAAAAGGGCAGCTCATGGGCTGCCCTTCTTTATTACTTGCAGATGACGATCATGCTTCGGCTGGTGTAGCCGGCAGGGTTGATGCCAAACAGGTAGTCACCCGGCTCTTCATCGGTGTCCCCCGAGCGCGCAACGACTTTGTAGCCACGTTTGCTGCAGGAGGTGGCCGCTTTGCTGTAGCACTTGTCCCACGACGAGGAGAGACCGGAGCAATTGATATGCAGGCCTTTTTTCCCCTGTTTGACCTCAGTCTTGGCCGTCGCGGCGCATCCAGCAATGGCCAAAACGGCCAGGATGAGCAAAATACGTTTCATTCCTGTCCTTAAATGCAGGGTTGGCTTTGTGCCTTACCCTTCAGTTATCGCTGCGTTTCTTCCTGAATTCCCCGGCATCCGTGCGCGTACAAGTAGATAGCGTAAAGATTATGCTTTTGTGACAGCTTAATCAGCGAGGCGGGGCGCCACAATGGCTAATGCCGTCACAAATGCAAAGTTTTCTCAAATCAGTCAGCGGCTACTGCTGGTGTGCTGTCGCGGCGCATCGAAAGCGTAGCGCCTACAGAGGCGGCAATGATGGCAAGAATGGCCAGCCATTGGCTTACGCTCAGTACCTCGCCCAGGAACAGCAGCCCGGAAAGTGCACCGATCGCAGGTTCGACGCTCATCAGGGTGCCGAAGGTGCGTGCGGGCATGCGGGTCAGGGCAACCATTTCCAGGCTGTAAGGCAAGGCGGTCGAGAGGACGGCCACGCCCAGCGCCAAGGGAATGAGCGCGGGCGTGAGCAATGCGCTGCCAGCATGGACGATGCCGATGGGGGCCACGAACAAGGCCGCGACCACGACGCCCAATGCCGCGCTCTGAATGCCATGTTCAGCGCCGGCACGTTGCCCAAAGAGGATGTACAGCGCCCAGCAGACTCCCGCGCCCAATGCATAACCAACGCCTGTCAGGTCCAGGGGCTGGCCGCTGTCGCCGATTGGAATCAGCAGCAGCAGGCCGGCGACTGCCAAGCCGATCCAGAGAAAATCGATAGCCCGTCGCGAGGCGAACAGGGCAACCGCCAACGGGCCGGTGAATTCCAGGGCTACGGCGATACCCAGCGGCGTGGTCTGCAGGGCCATATAGAAGAGGAAGTTCATGCCGCCCAGCGCCATGCCATAGATGACCACGTTGCGCAGGGTGCTGGCGGTCATGCGCACGCGCCATGGGCGCAGGATCGCCAGCATGATGATGCTGGCGAACACCAGGCGCAGGGTTGTGGTGCCCTGTGCGCCAACGATGGGGAACATGCTTTTTGCCAATGAGGCGCCGGATTGTATCGATGCCATGGCGATCAGCAGCAAGCCGACAGGGAAGAGCATGGCGGCCAGGCTGCGAGGCTGGGTGTTCATTTGTGGAAGGGAATCCTTAGAGGGGTGGGGCTGGGTGAGCACTATAGTGCGCAAATGCTGGGTAGCGGTGCAAGGTGCAAAGGGGGTCGCACTTTCAAATAAATGAACGGCAGGGGTTGACGGGGTTTCGAATCCCCTTATAATGCGCCCCACTTCCAGCGTAGTCGGAACGAGAAACTCCTTGAATTTCAAAGAGTTACTTAATCCAGGTAGTG
>NZ_DJTF01000132.1:493-17993 GCF_002438125.1 Pseudomonas sp. UBA6315 | reverse complement strand
GACGACCTGGTCAAGTCGTTCCAGCCGCTGGTCATTTCGTAAGGTTTAGGCAACAAGGATGGTGAGCATGGCAGTTTCTGAACAACGGGTCGCAATCGTCATTCCGGCCCGCTACGGCTCCACCCGCCTGCCGGGCAAGCCGCTGGCCGATATCGCCGGTAAACCGATGGTGCAGCACGTTTACGAGCGCGCCCTGCAGGTTGCCAACGCGCAGGTCGTGGTCGTCGCCACCGATGATGAACGCGTGGCCGAAGCCGTGCGCGGCTTTGGTGGCCAGTGCGTGATGACGTCGCCTGAGCATCCCTCCGGCACTGACCGCCTGGCCGAAGTCATGGCCCAGGTCGATGCGGACATCTACATCAACCTGCAAGGCGATGAGCCGCTGGTCCGCCCGGCTGATATCGAAGCATTGGCTGTCGGCATGCTGGCCGATGCCAGCGTCAATGTCGGCACCTTGTGCCACCCGATCGACGCGCACGAAGCCAGCAACCCCAACACCGTCAAAGTGGTGTTGGCTGGCAATGGCAACGCGCTGTATTTCAGCCGCTCGCCCATCCCCTACCCGCGCGACGCCGAAGCGGCCACCTACCTCAAGCATGTGGGCGTGTATGCCTACCGCCGCGCAGTGCTGGCCGAATATGCCAGCCTGCCGCAGCCGATGATGGAGCATGCGGAAAAGCTGGAGCAACTAAGGTTGATGGCTGCCGGCTACTGCATCCGCGCCTACGTCGTCGAGCCGACCGGCCCGGGCGTGGATACGCCTGAGTGCCTTGAGCAGGTCCGCGCGCTGATGTCTGGACAAACCCCGCTAGGGAAGCCGACCCTGGCCGATATCCGCCTGGTCATTACCGATGTGGACGGCGTGCTCACCGATGGCGGCATCTACTATGACGCGACCGGTGAATGCCTCAAACGCTTCCATGTGCGCGATGGCATGGGCATGCGTTTGCTGGAAGAGAATGGCGTGCGGGTGGCCGTACTCTCCGGCCGTGATTCTGCGACCTTGCGCAAGCGTGTGGCGGACCTGGGAGTGACGCTGTGCCAATTCGGCGTGAAGGACAAGCTCGCGGCGTGCAAGCAGCTAATGGTTGAGGCTGGTCTGACAGCAGCACAAACTGCCTGTATCGGCGACGACTGCATCGACTTGCCCGCATTCGCAGCTTGCGGGATGGCGTTTGCCGTTGCCGATGCACCGGTTTACGTCAAAGCTGCAGCGACTCAGACACTGAATGCGGCGGGCGGTACCGGCGCGTTCCGCGAAGTGGCCGATGCCATCCTTACGGCGCAAGGAAAGTATGCTGTCATAAGCACCGCTTCAGGCTACACGAATGTCATGAATAAGATGGCCCAATAATATTCAGCTAGAAAACTTAAAGGGCCGAATATGCGCAACGCTATTCAGCCCTTTCGGCTCAATCAAGCTGAAACAACAGTCTTCTCAAGAAAATCAGATCAAGCCGTAGTAACTGAGCACTTCAAACCCTCATTAAGCCTTTTTTAAAAGCTAACTACTTTCGTTCTCCGAAGTCGAAGGCTGCGGCGTAGCTTAAGCCCCCCTGATCGTACTAAAAGAGAGTAAGCTCCAAGCATGCGAACACTCTTACTCACCCTCCCTCCAGCAAGCTCAGCAATTTAGATCTTGCCGCCTCAATATCACCTAACTCATACACACAAACAGTATACATGGCGATTAACAGCAATGAATCGACCTGTAAGTTAAAGTTATTTTCAACCTCAGCGAGCATGACCTTCCAGTTGCGCGCCAGATAGCCAGCATTAACTTTGTATTCCAAACCATAAACAACGCGCCCGCACTATAAGAGCCACGCCCAACTTCCGCACCCCAATAAGACTTTGAAGATCAGGAACTATCCATCTATCTCAACTCAGACTATTTCTCCCATCATGCCGAGCATACTAAACGCAATAACGGCCAACATCTTTAGCACCTCACTTGGCGAAGGAGTGCCAATCGTATCAGCAACACCCACCTAATCATGAAGAAGTCTAAGCCTGGGAACATCAGCACGTAAATCAAGGTAGATTGACTGAAACTGATTGCGAGATAGCTCTGTTCGCCCCTTGGAACCTCAGCACCGGCTTAACAGAAGATGCAGAGCCATGATCAGCCTATATAAGTGCCCAAAAAAGAATAGCAACAAAAGCACTCACACCATCACCAAAAGATATAGCTTACTCGCACCAAAGAGTCTTAAATTCAGATATTTTGCTCACGACCCCTTGCAAGCCACCCTCAATACTTATAATACCCGCCCTATACCAGTACCTCATTGGACTGCTGAGGAACAAACAGTTACACCACAAACCTTCGTCAGCTTACAGAAGGTAAATTTCAGACACCTTGTATCAAACGAAAAAAATCAGTAGTTTTTGGGATACAGGGTACTTTGCAAAAAATAATAACCACCAAACTCTGAAATCCCCACAACCTTATACCAATCCAATTAATTCACTACACACCTCAACGCTTAATCTGCGAGACACCTGGGAACTCATGACCCTACTCGCACCCAATATGGGATCCAATCTTGACGCCGCTATTCTTGATTGCCCGCTCAATTAAAATGCAATTTACATCAGGCTGCGCCTCAAGATCAGCTTAACCCTACCTAGAAGTGGGTACGACTTCGATGGCTACGTGGTAAGCTTCAATCAAACCTAGCCATGAGCATGCTTTTTGCTTATCAATTCAATCCGTCAAATTTATGGCAACGCGAGGAATTTGCTTCATGCCAGAAGAAAAAAATAAAACCCTCAGCCTTGAAGGTTCCTTTGAAGATTGCGAAGTTGTGTCATACAGCGATTACTGCATGGCCATCATTCGCGATCGCAGCCTGCCAACACTCATTGCATTTTCATCGGTCAACACACCAAGAGGGAAGTTCAAACCCTTCAAAGTCATCTCCGAATGTTCCTGCAATATCATTTTTGTCAATGACAGCGCCAACAATTGGTACTTGAAAGGTGTTGAAGGGATTGCTGAAGGATACAAATCCTCCGCCCTCAAAATAGTAGAGATAGCCCGCTCCATAGGGAATGGGAAAGCTATCACCTTCGGTACATCTATGGGAGCGTATGGCGCCCTGCTATACGCGGCGGCTGGCAATGCCGACTGCTGCCTGTCGTTTGGCCCAGAAGTATTACTTGACCTGCCCGGTAGCAGAAGCGAACAGCACAAGACAAAAGAGGCCCAGCTACCTTACGGCGAACTCGTTAAATTAATAGAAGAATCAAGCACTCCCTTCTATGTATTTACCAGCGAGTGCGATGAGATCGATTTAATTAATGCACTATCACTGAACAAGCTGAAGAACGTTCAAACAGCTTCCGTTCGGGGAGTTGAACATCCTGGCATTCAAGTTTTTTCCGAGAAGGCAGGCGTTGCCGAGTTTGTAGACCGCGCCATTAAAAGCCCTGAATCAATCTTTCAGTTTGAGCAGCGAGGAGCACTTCTTGAAAGCGAAGAACTCATCAAAGACCTCTGGATAGCTTACAGCCTCAGAAAGGAAAAGAAAGTATCTGGCTGTTTGGCCTACCTTGAGAGTCAGAAATGGAAGTCATCATCTAGCTCTGCTTTCATGCACCGCCTCGGAGAAGCATATTACCGTAACGGCAACCAGGCTCTTGCCGCTGAATACTTAGGGCACGCCATTAGACTCGATGAATTACAATTTGAGTCATATAACCTGTTGGGCGTTATACAACGCAGAAAAAAACTGTACGCCTCAGCCGAGGAGAACTTGAAGAAATCCTTAGCTATATCTCCTCGCAATGCATTCGCACATCACAACTTAGGATTGTTGCTATTAGACGTCCAACGGGTTGATGAGGCCATCTCTTGCTTTGAGAAAGCAGTAAAAATCAACAAAGGCAACAGCACATTCGCGAAAAGCCTGATAGAGGCAAAAGAAATGCTTGCCACTGCGAACTGATCGCTCATTAAGATGCCCGCGATTTTTAGGCGGGCATCCTATCAATTTTAAAACTCTGTCACGGAAAATTGTATCAAATACTCTCTGGAGAGTGGCCACGCAACTTAGTCAAAAATTTCGACCACACCCACCACTGCCCCTTCAACATCCGTCACCGCCAACGCCCGAATCTTGTTGTCGATCATGTAGGCCTCAGCCTCCGACAGCTGCGCATCTTCCAGAATGGTATGCGGCTTGGCCGTCATGAACTGCGCAACAGTCTCGTGAATGATGCCTTCGTTGCTCAGCAGCGCCCGGCGCAGGTCGCCGTCGGTGACGATGCCGACCAGCTTGTTTTCGTCCATCACCACGGTCAGGCCCAGGCGGCTGCGGGTCATCACCAGCAGGCAGTCGTGGAAGCTGGTGGTCGGGGTCACCACCGGTGCCGGCGAGTGCATCACGTCGCGCACGCGGGTCAGCAACTTGCGGCCCAGGCTGCCGCCGGGGTGGTAGCGGGCAAAGTCCATCGGCTTGAACTGGATGGCTTCGATCAAGGCCACGGCCAGCGCGTCGCCCATGGCCATGGTGGCCAGGGTCGAGGTGGTCGGGGCCAGGTTGTTCGGGCAGACCTCGCGCTCGACCGAGATGTCCAGCCAGATGTCGGCGTGCCTGGCAAGGGTCGACTTGCCATTGCCGGTCATGGCGATGATCTTGTTGCCAAAGGATTTCAGGCTCGGGATCAGCTTGATCAGCTCTTCGGTTTCGCCGCTGTAGCTGATCAGGATCAGCACGTCGATCGGCTTGAGCATGCCCAGGTCGCCGTGGAAGGCTTCGGCGGGGTGCAGGAAGAAGCTGGGGGTGCCGGTGGAGGCGAAGGTGGCGACCATTTTCTGGCCGATCAGGCCGGATTTGCCCATGCCGCAGACCACGGTGCGGCCCTGGCAGCCAAGGATCAGCTCGACAGCGCTCTGGAATTCGCCATCAAGACGTTCGGCCAGCTGGGTGACGGCTTGAGCCTGGGCGATTAGGGCTTCTTTGGCGATGTTGAGGTGGTTCATGTTCGTCCCTGACGACTGCAGTAATGCGAAGCGGCGAATGGTAAGGTTTTTGTCATGGTTAGCAAAGCGGCAGGTTGGGAATTCCCTATTAGAACAATGGACGCTCTCGCGGGGACAGGCTCTGACTTGAGATTCAGATGATTCCTACAAGATTGGAGTAGAGAAGTTATGCGGTGGGAAATACCCTACAACTTCTGTCGGCAGGCGTCTGATTGTGGCGGGAAAGCTTGCACTCTAGGCTTTTCCGGTCGCTGAGGGTTCAGCGATCGGGGTGTGGAAACCTCGGGCTACACATATGGCTGCAGTCGTCATGACAGCTGTGCGCGGGAGGCTCTCGAGCCTGCCGGGTTTGCCATATGCCTGGTTTTCCACCCCGCGTACAGTTGTCACCCCAATGTGTGGAAACGAACGGGTGGCACATTCCAATATGGTGCCGAACATGAAAAAAATCGTACCCGACCCACCTTATTCCTTCGCACTCCCTCCCGGTAAAACACTCTCCCGCGCGATCAGCGAAGGCATCGTGCCGATGGAGCATGTGTTGATGAACGTGTCCCACTATCTGATGTTCGCCTACAGCGACAGCCGCAGCGCCCTTGAGCGCATCGAGGATGAAGAGACGCGGCAGCAGCTGCAGCACGGCCTGCGGGCGATGCAGATTGCCTGGGGCCAGGCGGATGCCTTGGCCCTGGCGGTGGAGCGTGGCGCAAGCGTGAAGTGAGGGCTGGGCGGGCCTCGCGGCTCGCCTCCTTATGCGGCATGCGAGCGCGAGCGCTGCACGGGCGGCGTTCGCGCTCATAGCATATTTCCATTGTGCCCCCGCCCCATATCCCGCAGCATACCCGCCCTTCACAGCTTCAAATGGACACACGGCTGCTGCCTGATCGGATGTCATGACTAGCCCACCTCGCCCGCCCGCATCGAGCACGACGCTCTACCGCTGGCAACGGGCCCCGCTCGAACACCAGCTGCACGCGCTGATGCCCCAATGGGCCGGCCAGGCGCTGCACATCAGCACCCAGGACTTGGCGTCGAACGCGTCCTTCGTCAACTACGTGCGCCACCATCGCCTGACCGACCCCTGCACCGGGCAAGCGGTGGAAATGGTGGAAAAATCGATTCGCAAAGTGGCCTTCCTCGGCAGCCAGGAAGCCCGCTTTCACCGCGCCGAAGGCCTGCTGGCCGGCAGCACGCAGTTTCGCTATCCAGCCTGCCTGGGGGTGATCGAAACGCCGTGGGAGAGCCTGATCTTCACCGAGTTCGTGCGCGGCAAGCCGCCGCGCATGCACGCCATCGCCCGGCAACTGGCCTTGGGCATCGCCGAGCTGGAAAGCCTCAGCCATGCCTGGCTGCAGGCGCAGCCAATGGCCAAGGCACCGCTGTTGTGGAGCATGGATTTCTTTCGGCCGTGGTTCCTGCTGCGCCCGCGCTTCAACTTTGCCCGCTGCCTGCCAGGGCTGATGCAACTGGGGCGCGACGATGTGCGCTTTGCCGGGCTGGCGACGCGCTTCGAGGCCTGCGTGCCGATGATGTGCCGGCTGGCAGCGCAGGCGCGGCGCAGCCCGCGCTGCATCAGCCACATGGATTACCTGCGCAAGAACCTGTTCGTCGACCAGGGGCAACTGCACTTGATCGACTGGAGCGAAGTGAAGGTCGGGCGCATCGGCTTCGATGGCGGGGCGTACCTGGGCAGCCTGTTCCGGCGCAAGGACATGGCCGTGTTCCTGGCGGCGCAGGCGGAGTTCGAAGAGGCCTATGGCGGGGCGCTGGCGGCGCAGTTTGGCAGGCAGCAGGCGCTGGGCAATGTGCGCTACATGTTCTTGCTCACGGCGCTGTTCCATTGCCTGCGGTCGGAGACGGTCGAGGAGTATCGCGAACGCGACCGGATGGGCTTGCTGCGCGAGAAGTACGCGTATCTGCTGGGGTTGATGCAGGGCTGCCCTTAGCCCGCGGCTCAACCCCTGGCAGCCCGAATCTGCGGGAGCTGGCCTGGCCTCATCGCCGGCTGCTGGCTCCCACAAGGTTGCTGTTGTGCAGCCAGGCTCAGAACGCCAGCCCCAGCTTCACGCCATACTCATCGCGCTTGAGCTCGGTGTTGTCGGCCACCAGCGAATCTTCGTCGAGCTCGTAGTGGGTCCTGATGTAGTACACACCCGCCTGGATCGGGAAATCACCCTGCTGGTTCATCAGCAAGGTGATTTCCGCATAGGGGTTGGCCCGGTCCTTCATGTCGCTGCTTTCGTCGTCGAAGCCCTGTACATCGAGCTTCGCCCGGCCATCGACCATGTAGTGCACGCCGCCCTCGACGCGTAGTGTCGCGGTGTCGAACTGGTGGTTGTAGCCCAGCGCAGCCTTGGCAAAAGGTGATTTGTAGGTCAGGTCGGTGTCGCGCCGATGGGTTTGCAGCTCGAAGCGCTGCCAGGCATAACCTGCGCCCACGATCACGTCGGCAAAGTTGCGTGCATCCAGCGCCACACGCCACCCCAGGTCGAGCGCGGCGCGGGCGTCCTTGAACTTGTAGTCGTTCTGCTCGGCGTACTTGCCCTCGCCGCCAAGCTGGTAGATCAACCCTGATTCAGCGGTCATCTTGTTGCCGTAGCTGGCGAACACACCGCCCTCTCCTACGTACTCGCTTTGCGATTGCCTGCCGCCGTGGAAGGTGAATTCGTCGTAGGCGCCGATCAGGCCGATGACGAACCGGGGTTCGGTACTGGGTGCGGCAGTCGCCGCCAACGGGGCGCCCATCAGGGCCAGGATGCAGGTGTGACGCAGCAGATTGCGTGTGCGCATGCGGGAAGTCTCCATGACAAGAATCGAGTGACGAGCCCTGATTACGAGAATAGCGCCAACGCAAAAGTTCGACTGGATTTCAACAACCGCGCGCAACTTGGTGATCGGTCACAGAATTGCGACTCAGGCCAAATAGTGTCATTTTGATGCCACTCGTCGGCCTTTGCGCATATTGTCGACTTTTCTTATAAGAATCTTCTCTAAAAGCCCTTCGCGAAATGTGAATTTGTATTAAGATCCGCGTCCTGTTTTTGGATCCGTTCCCCTCGATCCAGCCCCCTTCTTTTACTCGATTGCCTGGCATGGAACCCCGCTGCTCGTTTATGGATGACGCGTTACCTCGCCCGCGCTTGCTGGTCCTGTCCAAGGGCGCCCAGCGCATCAGCACCCTGCCCTCCCTGTTGCCCGACTTCGCGCTGCAAAACGGTGCTGTGCGCGATGTGCCTGCCTGTGACTGGGTCATGGCCTGGGGCCGCAAGCCCAGCGCGCTCAAGGCCATGGCCGAGGCGCGCAAGGCGGGCAAGGCAGTGCTCACCCTGGAGGATGGTTTCATCCGCTCTGTGGGCCTTGGCGCCGACGAGCCGCCGCTGTCGCTGATCGTCGACGATGTGGGCGTGTACTACGACGCCAGCCAGCCTTCGCGGCTGGAACAACTGATTGCCACGCCCCTGGATGCCTCCCAGCACCAACGTGCCCTGGCGCTGCGCAGCCTGTGGCAGCAGCAGCGGGTGTCCAAGTACAACGACGCACGCATCGAGCACCCTGCGCTGGCGGACGACTGCGTGCTGGTCGCCGACCAGACCTGTGCCGATGCCTCCCTGCAGGGCGCCACGGCGGCCGACTTCAAGGCAATGCTCGAGGCGGCGCTGGCCCGCTACCCGCACAGCACGGTGTTGCTCAAGGTGCACCCGGACGTTGTCGCCGGGCGCAAGGCCGGGCATTTCGACCTGGCCGCGCTGGCCGGCCACCCGCGCATCCAGGTGCTGGCGCGCAATGTGCACCCGGCCGAGCTGTTGCCGCGCATGCGTGCGGTGTATGTGATGACCTCGCAACTGGGCTTCGATGCGTTGCTGTGGAATGTGCCGGTACACACCTGGGGCATGCCGTTCTATGCCGGCTGGGGCCTGACCGACGACCGCCTGCCGGCCCCGCCGCGGCGCCAGCCGGTGCCCTTGGCGCAACTGGTACACGCAAGCCTGGTGGCCTACCCGCGCTATGTCTGCCCCGAGCGCGGCACGCCGTGCACGCCGGAGGTGCTGATCCGCTGGCTGGGCCTGCAGCGCCGTCACCGCAGCGTGCTGCCCGATGCCGTGCAGATGCTCGGCTTCAGCCGCTGGAAGGAGCCGCTGGCCGACCTGTTCTTCAACGGCGCCGCCATTCGTTTGGTCAAGGCCGAACAACCGCTGACGCGCGACCTGCCGGTGGTGTCGTGGGGCTGCAAGCATGATGAGCAGCTGCACGATCACCCGCACCCGGTCAGCCGCGTCGAAGACGGCTTCCTGCGCTCGGTCGGCCTGGGCGCCGGCAAGGCGCGGCCGTTGTCGTGGGTCGTCGACGACCTGGGCATCTACTACGACGCCACCCGCCCTTCACGGCTGGAGCGCATCCTTGCCAACCACACCTTCAGCGCCGATCTGCTGGCCCGCGCCGGCGCCTTGCGCCAGGCCATCTGCCGCGCCGGGCTGACCAAGTACAACCTGCCTGGCGCCAGCTGGCAGCGCCCGGCCACGGCGGCCAAGGTGGTCCTGGTCACCGGCCAGGTCGAAGGCGATGCCTCGATCCGCTACGGCGGCCACCAGGTGCGCAGCAACCTGCAACTGCTGCGGGCGGTGCGCGAGCACAACCCTGGCGCCTGGGTGCTGTACAAGCCCCACCCGGAGGTGCTGGCCGGCACGCGCGCGCGCGGCGATGACGAAGCGCAGACGGTGCACTGGTGCGACGAAGTGATCGGCGACACGCCGCTGCAGCAGCTGCTGGAGGTGGTCGACGAGGTGCACGTGCTGACCTCGCAGTCGGGCTTCGAAGCCTTGCTGCGCGGGGTCCCGGTGACCACCTGGGGCCAGCCGTTCTACGCCGGCTGGGGGCTGACCCGCGACATGGACCTGCAATTGCCTGTGCAGGCCCGGCGCTCACGGCGGCTGAGCCTGGATGAACTGGTGGCCGGCACGCTGCTGCTCTACCCCACCTACGTCAGCCGCATCACCAACCGCTTCACCACCGCAGAACAGACGCTTTACGAACTTCAGCATTGGCATACGCTAGCGCAGCAAGGAGCGACATCCCGATGGCAGGACTTGAAACGACGCTTGAGCAGTTTGTTGGGCATGAAGCGCCCAGCCGGCTGAGCACAAGGTCGGCACGTGGTCCGCTGCTGCGTATCCCGACCCACAACTTCATGTTTTTGCAGGGCGTCAGCTCGCCGTTCTTCGCGCGCCTGGCCATGGCCCTGCGTGGCATCGGCCAGCGTGTGCACAGTGTGCGCTTCAACGTCGGCGACGCGCTGTACGGCGCCAGCGGCCCGTACCTGAACTGCCCGTGCCGCGCCGAAGACAGCCAGGCGTGGTTCGCCGACATCTTCCGCCAGCTGGACATCACCGACCTGGTGCTGTTCGGCGACTGCCGCCCCGTGCACCGCCCGGCCGTGGCACTGGCGCGTCGCCATGGCGTGCGCGTGCATGTGTTCGAGGAAGGCTACTTTAGGCCCTACTGGGTGACGCTGGAGCGCGATGGGGTGAACAACCATTCGCGCCTGCCGCGCGACCCGCAGTGGTACCGCGAGGTCGGCAAGCACATCCCGCGCTACCAGAACGGCAATGCCTTCAAGCTGTCGTTCGCCGCACGCGCCAGCCACGATGTGCTGTACCACGTCGGCGGCGCGTTGAACGCGCTGTGCTATCCGCGCTACCGCACCCATGCGCCGTACAGTGCGGCGGTGGAGTACGCCGGGTTCATCCGCCAGGGCGTGCGCCTGCTACGCGCCCGGGCGCATGACGACGCGCTGGTTGCAGAAGTGGCCCGCGAGCGCCACCCGACCTTCCTGCTGCCGCTGCAGCTGGACAGCGACGCACAAATCCGTGACCACTCGCGCTTCCAGAACATGGAGCAGGTGATCGAGCATGTGATCGACTCGTTCTCGCTCAACGCCCCCTTCGATGCCCGCCTGCTGGTCAAGAACCACCCACTGACCCCGGGGTTGGTCAACTACCGCAAGGTCACCGCGCGGCTGGCGGCCAAATACGATGTGGCCGAGCGCGTCGACTTCCTGGAAAGCGGGCACATGCCCACGCTGCTCTCGCACATCGCCGGGATGATCACCGTCAACAGCACCGCCGGAGCTTCGGCGATCCTCCACCAGCGCCCGACCTGCACCCTGGCCGAGCCGATCTACGCCATGCCCGGCATGACCCACCAGGATGGCCTGGACAGCTTCTGGCAACAGCCCGAGCGGCCCGACAACACCTTGTTCCAGCGCTTTCGCAACACGGTCATCCACACCACGCAGGTCAACGGTGGGTTCTACACCGGCTGTGGCATCGACATGGCCGTGGCCAATTGCCTGGAAGTGTTGATGGCCAGAACTTCAAGAATCGAAAACTACCTATGAACCACACAGCTTCGCCCCGCTGCATCCTCATTACCGGCGCCACCGGCGGTATCGGTGGCGCACTGGCGCCGGCCTACGCCGCGCCGGGCGTGACCCTGATCCTGCAAGGCCGGCGCCAGGCGCGCCTTGAGGAAATGGCCGAGCAATGCCGGGCGCTGGGCGCCACGGTGCTGCTGGAGGCCCTCGACGTGCGTGACCTGGAAGCCCTGCGGGCGATGGTGCGGCGCGTCAGCGAAGCGCACCAGCCCGACCTGGTGCTGGTGGGCGCCGGCTTGAACACCGCCGTGGGCGCCAACGGCGAGGCCGAGTGCTGGGACGACAGCCGCGCCCTGCTGGAAGTCAACGTGATGGCCGCATTGGCCACCGTGGAAGCGGCCCTGCCGGCCATGCGCAGCCGTGGCCACGGGCAGATCGCGCTGTTCAGCTCGCTGGCCGGCTGGCGCGGCCTGCCGGTGACCCCGACCTACAGCGCCAGCAAGGCGGCGATCCGCGTGTATGGCGAAGCGATCCGCGATTGGCTGGCGCCGGAAGGGGTCAAAGTGAATGTGATCGTGCCGGGGTATGTGGAGTCGAAGATGTGCTTCGAGATGCCTGGGCCCAAGCCGTTCCTGTGGACTGCGCAAAAGGCCGCCAAGCGCATTAAGCGCGGGTTGGCTGCGAACCAGGCGCGCATCAGCTTCCCATTCCCGCTCAATTTGGGCACCTGGCTGCTGGGGCTGATCCCGCAGTGGCTTTCCTCGATGATCCTGCGCGGGCTGAAATACAGTGATTGATGTTGCCTGGATGCCGGTAGCCGTTGCCGGCCTGTGCCTGAGCGTGCTGGTCGAACGGCTGCTGATGCCACGCCCCTCCCTGCGTCGCCCGGCCAGCTGCTGGCTGCTGCACCTGGGCTTGTGGTGCGCAGGCTTCGGCTTGCTGTATGGGCTGACGGCCCGGCCGCTGTTCAGTGGTGTGAACCTGCTGCTGCTGTGGCTGCTGATCGTGCTGGTCAGCAACTCGAAGTACCACTCGCTGCGCGAGCCGTTCG
Source organism: Pseudomonas sp. UBA6315 (assembly GCF_002438125.1). Classification (NCBI taxonomy): domain Bacteria; kingdom Pseudomonadati; phylum Pseudomonadota; class Gammaproteobacteria; order Pseudomonadales; family Pseudomonadaceae; genus Pseudomonas; species Pseudomonas sp. UBA6315. The sequence continues at coordinate 5,582 of NZ_DJTF01000132.1, read as the reverse complement.
TGTGCGCCGATTTCGAGTACTTCAGCGATGCGGTGAAATTCCCGCGCTTGTACCTGCCGTTTTTCGGCTTTGGCAAGGCGGCGGTACTGGCTGCAGGGTTCGTGCTGTACCTGTGGGCGGGGCTGAGTTTCGAAGTGCCCCAGGCGCGGGCCGAGGCATTGCTGCCGCTGGCGTTGGGGCTGGGCTTGCTGCGCCTGGGCCGGCGCCCGGTCACGCCGAGTTTCGATGCCGAGAAAGACCTGTTGGCCTGGGGCCTGGCCGCCAGTTTGTGGCGCTACTTCTGGGCAGCCCGGGCCAAGGTGGACCGCGTGGCGTTGAATTCGCCGTTCGCCGCAGTGCCCGCAAAAGGTCTGGCAGTGGCCACCCCTCTGCCCGACCTGGTCTCGATCCAGAGCGAATCGTTCTTCGACGTCCGCCACCTGTGGCCCGGGGTACGCCCGGAGGTGCTCGGCCAGTTCGACCAACTGGCCCGTGAGTCGCTGGCCCACGGCAAGCTGCAGGTCGCCGCCTGGGGCGCCAATACGGTGCGCACCGAGTTCGCCTACCTCACCGGCATCCCGGCCGAGCGCCTCGGCGTGCACCGCTTCAACCCCTATCGGGTGCTCGCCCGCCAAGGCTTGCCAAGCATCGCCTCGCGGCTCAAGGCCCAAGGCTACCGCACCGTCTGCATCCACCCCTACGACGGCAGTTTCTATGGCCGGGACAAGGTGCTGCCAGCCCTGGGCTTCGACGAGTTCATCGACGTGCGCGCCTTCAGCGCTTCGCAGAAAGCCGGGCCATTCATTGGCGACTGCGCCGTGGCCGAGAAGGTCCGTGCCTTGCTCGAGGCGCCCGATCGTACCCAGCCGTTGTTCATCCACGCGGTGACCATGGAAAACCATGGCCCACTGCACCTGGAAAACGTCGCTGAAAGCGAACTGCCCACCTGGTTCGATCGCCCGCTGCAACCTGGCATGAAGGACCTGGCGCCCTACCTGCGGCACATCGGCAACGCCGACCGTATGCTCGGCATGCTGCGCGACACGCTGTTGGCGCAGCGCAACGAGGCCCTGCTGTGCTTCTTTGGCGACCACGTGCCGATTCTGCCCGAGGTCTACCAGGCCATCGGCGCGCCGGCTGGCGATACCGACTACCTGCTCTGGTCCAACCGCCATCGGCCAGGCAGCAACGCCAGCCCGATCCGCGTCGAGGCACTGGCCGGCGCGCTGCTGGCGCAGGCCCAAGGGCCGGGCAGCGCTGTTCGGCCACGCGCGGCCACTGCAGAGGTCGCCTGACAAGGTGGTGCATATCGTCCTGGGATCGGACCTGGCAGCGGAGCGTGCCACGGACCCTGCACTGGCCCAGTTGCTGAGCCAGGGGCGTGGCTCGCTGGCGTTTCTGCTCGGTGACAGCGCCAGCCGCTTGCGCCTGCTCGGCGCAGGCATCCATTGGGACCGCGTGCTGCTGGCCTTCGACGGCGAACGGGCGGTGGGCTTTGCCGCCTTCAAGCATGCCCGGCGCGGGCCGTTCGGCCTGCACTGGCGGCCATTCGTGCGCGAGTTCGGGTTGCTCGCTGGCAGCGTGCGCTTTGCCGGCTTTTGCCTGAGCGAGCTGCGCGAGTGGCGCTACGGCTTCTTGCTGTATGGCCTGCGGGTAGAGCGCAGTGCACGCAACCTGGGTATCGGCCAGGCGCTGGTGCAGGCCTGTTGCACCCATGCCGCGGGCCTGGGTTTTGCCCGCATCGACCTGGAAGTGCCGCTGAACAACCCACGCGCCCGGCGCCTGTACCAGCACAACGGCTTCAACCTGCGGCGCAAGCGCTGGGTGCCATTGCCACCGGTGCGCGGCATGTGGAGGCCGCTGCCATGAGCAACCCGCAAGCATTGGTGGAAGGCCCGGGCTGGGTGGGCATCATGTCCCAGTGGGTGGCCTGGAAGGTGCTGCACCTGCCGCAGTTCCTCGGGCCGGAAGGCCCGCCATGCTGGCTGTGGCGCCGTGGTTCGGGCAAGCCCAAAGGGCTCAAGGCGATCGCCGGCATCGGCTACAAGCAGTCCTCGGCCCATGCCCGTGTGCTGTGCCAGCGCTGGGGGCTGCCGTACATCGCGCTGGAGGATGGCTTCCTGCGCTCCTCGTCGCTCGGCATCGAGGGCGATACGCCCATGTCGATGGTGGTCGACCCTATTGGCATCCATTACCTGGCCGACCGGCCTTCGCTGCTGGAAAACATCCTGCAGCAGCCCGAAGCCCTGGGCGAAGATGAGTTGGCCAGTGCCCGCGAGCTGATTGCACTGATGCGCAGCAGCGGCATTGGCAAGTACAACAATGCCCCCGACTTGCCCGACGACGAGCCGTTGGGCCGCGATCGCCCGCTGGTGCTGGTGGTCGACCAGACCGCCGGGGACTATTCGATCCCAGGCGGCGGGCTGTGCGAGGCGGACTACGTGCGCATGCTCGATACCGCCCTGGCAGAAAACCCCGACGCCGACGTGCGGGTGCGTATCCACCCCGATTGCCTCGGCGGGCACAAGCCCAGCTGCCTGCTGGCGGCGGCCAAGGCCCGCGGCGTCACCCTCGAAGCGCGGCCGGTGGCCTGGGCATCGCTGGCCCGGCGCGCCCGGCGGGTGTACATCGGCACCAGCCAGGCCGGGCTCGAAGCCTTGATCCAGGGTGTGCCGGTAACCTGTTTCGGCTTGCCGTTCTATGCCGGCTGGGGCCTGACCGACGACCGCATGGCCATCCCCCGGCGTCAGGCCCGGCCTGACCTGGTGCAGCTGGTGGCTGCGGCGTACATCCGCTACTGCCGCTATGTCGACCCGCTGACCGGCGCCCTCACCGATGCCCTCAGCGTCGCCCATCAGCTGGCGCAGAAGAAGGCCCGCGATACGGAATTCGCCGGGCACACGACGGTGCTCGGGGTGAAGCGCCACAAGCAGCACAACATTCGTCGCTTCTTCGCCAGCCGTTGGGGGCAGCTGCGCTTTGCCGTGGACAGCCCGCAGTTGGTGTCGCAGGTAGCCGCCGAGCAAGGCCGGCTACTGCTGTGGGCGGCGCGCGAACCGGCAGGCCTGATGGCGCGAGCACAAGCCGCCGGGGTGCCGGTGTGGCGGGTGGAAGATGGCTTCCTGCGCTCCACCGGGCTGGGGGTGAACAACAGCCCGGCGTTGTCGCTGGTGCTCGACCGCGGCGGCATCCATTACGACGCAGCGTCGGCCAGCGACCTGGAGCAGCTGCTGCAGCACGGCGCCTTCCCCCCCGCTGCCCTGGCCGACGCCGCACGCCTGCGCGAGGCCATCGTTGCCAGCGGCACCAGCAAGTTCAACCTGCGCCAGGGGCCTTTGCCAAAGCTGCTCGGCCAGCCTGGGCAGCGCCGGGTGCTGGTGGTCGGCCAGGTCGAGGACGATGCCTCGGCGCTGTGCAGCGGCGGCGGCCCCGGCTGCAACCTGCGCCTGCTGCAGCAGGTGCGTGCGGCATTGCCCAAGGCCTGGGTGCTGTACAAGCCGCACCCGGATGTGGAGGCCGGCAAGCGCCAGGGGCAGGTGGCGCGCGAGCAGCTGGCCGGCCTGGCCGACCAGGTACTGGCCGGGGCCGACATCGCCGAGCTGTACGGCCAGGTCGATGAGCTGCACACCTTGAGTTCCACCGCCGGTTTCGAGGCGCTGCTGCGCGGCCTGCCGGTGGTGACCTATGGCACACCGTTCTACGCCGGCTGGGGGTTGACCCGCGACCACCAGCCGTTGCCGCGCCGAACCCGGCGCCTGACCCTGGACCAGTTGGTGGCCGGCGCCTTGATGCGCTATGCGCGCTATGCCGACGTCCAGCAAGCCCTGCCCTGCGATGCCTGGCACGCCCTCGCCTGCCTGGCCACGCCCCGCCCTGCGCGGCTGGCCGAGCACCCGCGAGTGGCGCCGTTGCTCAACTACACCCGGACCATGCTCGGCTGGCGCCGGGCGCTGGGCCCCGTAAAGGACTAGACCATGCCTGTTTCGCTCCAGGACATCGGCCGCTACGCGGCACTGCCTTGGCATTGCCTGCAACTGGCCACCCACGCCAAATCGTTCGAGAACAACCCGGTACTGGGCAGCGCCCGCCTCAACGCCCTGGGCCTGCATGTGCAGCGCCGACAACTGGCCATGGCCATGGCCGGCTGGCGGCGCCAGGCGCTGGCCGCGCGGCTGGATGCCGGCGAGCGCGAGCACTTCGAGCACAATGGTTTCTTCATCCGTGAAAACGCCTTGCCCGCCGAGCAGTTCGCCGCCTTGCGCCGCGAGCTGGGCGAGCTGCGCGACAACGGCTGGGAAATGCGCCAGGGCCGCGCCGTGACCCGGCGCGTAAGCCTCGACCAGGACGTGCTGGCGCGCAACCCGGCAAGCGCGGCGTTCGTCGCCGACCGTGGCGTGCGCGATTTGATTGCCTATGCGTCGTCCAATACCGGTGGCATCACCTACCAGTTGCAGTCGATCGTGATCGACGCAGCCAATGCCGACCAGGACCCGCAAACCCGGCTGCATGCCGACACCTTCCACCCCACCGCCAAGGCGTGGTTGTTTCTCGATGATGTGGCCGACGACCAGGGGCCGTTCAGCTATGTACCGGGCTCGCACCGCCTGACCCCGCAACGCCTGGCCTGGGAATACCGCCAGAGCCTGGATGCCGCGCGCTCGCCAGAGCAGATGCACCGCGAAGGGTCGTTCCGTATCGACGAACCCGACCTGGCCGCCCTCGGCCTGCCCGCCCCACGCCGCTTCGCGGTGCCGGCCAATACCCTGGTGGTGGCAGACACTTCGGGCTTTCATGCCCGTTGCGCCAGCCACAAGGCCAGCCACCGGGTGGAGATCTATGCCAGCTTGCGGCGCAACCCGTTCCTGCCGTGGCGCGGTGCGCACCTGTTCGCCTTGCCGTGGATTGCCAACCATCACATGCGCTGGGATGTGCGCCTGAAGCGCCTGATGGGCTTCGACAAGAAGAGCCATTGGCGCTTCATCGAGCAGTTGAATGCCTATGAGGCGCCCTATATTTGAGGGGCTGGAGGGGGTAGCAGGTGCTTGCCTCTGGACAGTGTCAGGGCTTCTAGGTGCCTGCCTTGGGTTCTTTAGCGCCTGTGAGATCGAGC
>NZ_DJTF01000132.1:0-180 GCF_002438125.1 Pseudomonas sp. UBA6315 | reverse complement strand
CCACAGTCTGTTTCGGGCCAATGAGTCCTGTGAGGTCTCCAGTGTCTGCCTTGCTGCATGACTCAAGAGATGTGAAGCAGCATCAGCGCCCACCCAGGTATCTCGCCATACAAACAAGGCTGGCAGCCATGACCTAACAGGAGAGATTGGCCCGAAACAAACTGTGGGAGCGGGCTTGCC